>NZ_JBVVQD010000047.1:0-38158 GCF_055811755.1 Mesorhizobium sp. WSM4840 | reverse complement strand
CGAATGCCAACCCAGAGCGAAGCTACTCGCCGAAGCTCTCATCGTAGCCAAATTTGAACACTTAGCCTTGCCGTTCGTCGACAATCTGAACCAATGACTTTGCGAGTGTCGGACACAAGCGCGCGACCAGTAATTATTTCTTAGCGCGTCGAGCGCAGTTGGACGGACCGAAAGGCTCAGCCCACGTTGTCAGTGCTGTTCGGATCGATCTTCGTCAGTCGCTCTCTGGCATCGATCACGCGCCTTTGCTCGGGCCTTTTCCGGCCGCACAACGCGATATTAAGGGCGACGCCACCGTCCTCCTCCCGTAGAAGTGTAAGAAGTAGAACGCCGCACGTGCGACGCAGCCTCTCGATCAGGATGCTTCCTGCACTTCCTCGACTTGTGGCGTCACGGGTGCAGAATTAACGACGTAGGTGTTCGAGGTCAGGTCGCTAGTAGATCGGATGATGATGCCATGGTCTATTAATCGGGCAAAGGTCGCCCTTGCGATACGCAGGGGCTTGCCTTTGGCATCTGCGGCGGTGACTTTGTTCGACCAGGGAACGTGAGTGATGGTGTCAACGCGCTTGAGAAAGCGCTTTTCCTTCTCAGTCAACTCGATCACGCCCGTTCCTCCATACCATATGGCAGCGTTTGCTTGGCCGGTAACGCCGATGATGCGACTCCGTTCCAAGGACCCACGGCACCAAAGCCATGGTGGGAGCTAGCGGTCCGCCGGGCTTGCTTATCATTTTCCAATGTGGAGCGGATGGCTGCTAAATTGTTTGCGATCGGCTGGCGCTTGCCGGTTTCGAAATAAAGGGCTGCGGGACAGGTGAGAAAGGCAAACTTGAGACGGACTACAGGGGCAATTAACTGAATTTCCCGCCTATAAAAGCAAGTTCGCAGAAATTTGTCGCGCCAAAATGTTGCGTACATTCGAAACTTGCCACTGGCCGTTGCGCGCTGTTCGAACGCCGCGGTTGTTCAGGGCGATTGCCAGGCCACGCAGGCTGGTGATGCCGGACTGCTGGATGGAGGCGATGATCGGCAGCACGGTCTGAGCAAATCTGTCAGCCTCCCGGATCGAGATCTTCCGACCTTTCGCTGCGGCTTCCGCTGTATTGGTCGGATTGCCGAGCTTCATTCCAGTGGTCTTGCGAGAGGCGAGGGCGGCTTTGGTGCGCTCCGAGATCATACGCCGCTCCTTCTCGGCCAAAGCAGCATAGAGGTGCAACATGAACGGATCGGCATCAGCACCGAGTTCGGCAACGATGAACGGCACCCGTTGCACCATCAGTCCGGCAATGAAGGCGACGTCTCGCGAGAGGCGATCTAGCTTGGCCACGACCACCGGGCATTTTGTCTGGCGGGCAAGGGCGAGGGCAGCGGTCAGTTGCGGCCGTCGATCAAGCGCATCCGCGCCCTTTCCGGTTTCGATCTCGGTGAACTCCTGGAGGATGATCATGCCCTCGGCCTCGGCAAAGCGGGCGACCGCGGCACCCTGGGCCTCGATGCCCAAGCCCGAGCGTCCTTGCCGCTGTGTGGAGACTCGATAGTAGGCGACCGCGCTCGTCATGCTGCTGTTTCCGGGGTGTTCAAACTGCAAACCACCGTTTGCAGTTTGCTCATAAGGCCAGGACTAGCAACTTATGTCTGGCCCACAGGGGAAATAGCCTGTGCTCCGTTCAGGTCTGCTGACGCGCGGTCTTGAGCGTGCTTAGCCGGTGTCCTATAGCCACTCTGGATCATTGGGGTTTTAACATGGACGAAAAACTGACAGCGCTCTCAAAACGTCTCAAGGACGAGCAGCGCGATCTACTTCTCGCCGCCGCCGAGCAGAACACAATACCGAGCGCCAGCACGATTCAACGAGTGGCCATGCTTGAGCTCAATATCGCTGCCATTGAGAATACCCTCGCCGACGAAAAATGATCCGAGCGGGGAAATGAGCCGACCAGCCGTCCGACGAGCCGGGCGTGCCACCTACAGGAGCTTCATATCTTCATAGGTGGTCACGAAGGTCACTGATGTGTCCAGTTTTCCTTCCAGCTCATGGATGGAGGTCTCCTTCCAGCGGGCCCTAGTCTTCAGCCAGAAGATCGCTGCAGTGACGGCCTCACGACCTTCACCGGTCGCCTTGCGGTAGAGGCTTTCGGCGACCCGTGCGTTCCACGTCACCGGTTGGCCCAGGGCAAAAGCCTTATAGCGTCCGCGCCCTTCCTGGCCATGGACCATCCGTCCGGCACGGCGCGTACGCCGCGTCAGCCGCTTCCAGGATCCGCCCAAATTGCCGAACAGCGCCTTGGCTTCGTCGCGGGGGAACCCCTCGCCATCGTCATAGATGACGATCCGCGACATGCCTCCGGCAAGATCGTCATACGAGAACTCGACGTTGATTGTGCTCGCATCACCGTCGAGCCCGTTCCAGATCAGCTCGGCGAGCGCCGGAATCGGCTTCGCCCGCGTCTGCCGCGCGACGAAGTCGTCCTGCACAGCGACCGAAATATGCTCGTTATTATCCAAATCCGCCCCCGTCGAAGCCATCATGCTCCGCCTTGGCGGATCGAACAAGGCGCATGTCGTCGCCAGTTGCGGCCACACAAAGCCTCATTGGCGCTCAGGAAACCGACCGCATGACCCAGACGCGGCGGCCAGCGGGAGAGAGCGCCTGAATACGGTCGGGCTCCACCTCCCGGGCACAGCCAGCGTGCAAACGTCAGCTTTGGGAACCGAAACTCTAATAGCCGCCATTCCGCTCTCGTGAAGAGTTTCGGGCGCCGGCAGGCGTACGAAAGTCCCCGAGGAAGGAACCCGCGGGCCACAGTCGAAGGCTATGGGGATTTCGGGTTTCGGCTGATGTCCGGGATGGCGCGACCGCCATTGGGAAGCGCCGGGATGGATGCGGACAGACCGCTTCGTTGCGCCTCCGCGCGGTATTGTCGGCCCGGTGGGCGGCTGGATGCGGCCCTGTCGGGGTCGTTGATCACCATGGACGCGCGTCGATCCGTTGCCGGAGGCTGATCGCCTGCGGCTGGAGGCTGGATCATGTCATGCCGGGTCATGGAGCTCTGCCCCCGCCGAACGACGCTCAATGCGGGCGCGACGACCGGTTCCTGATCTCTACCTCAACCGCAGGCGCCCTCCCGCGCAGCGGGTTCGTTCCCCGGCCCCAAATGCGACAGTTTTGGTTCTCGGCTCGGAAGGGTCGCTCTTGGCGCAACTGAGCCCATCACGAACAGCGGATCCGCAGCATGTGAGCGAAGTCGTTATGACGTTGTTCGATGTTTGTTCGCGGGTCAAAGTCGCATAAGATGCAGTGCGGAACTCAATGGCGACCTGTGCCGGGGTCGCCCGATCACAACGTCTGACCCTTTCAGGACTCTTTGTGTCACGGTCGCCCAACGGCAGGCCGTGACCCTAGGCAGGTCTTGGCGCAACGCTCGGGGAATAGCAGCTTTGCGCCGCATTCCGGCCCTTTATCCAGGTTGCACGAGTTCTTAAAAGCGGACAGTCGGGTCAGTAGCCGAGACGTCAGCATTGGGTGCGGACGAGCGGACGCGGCTGCACCAACATCGCTCAGATGATAGCCTTCTTGCAATGGCTGAGCTCAGACCACAAAGTCGGTACGTATTATCTAGAGGTCTCTAATGAGTGCTCGCCTATCGACAGCCATCCGGATCGGCGAAGCCGCAAAGGCCATTTTACGAAAGACTCAGAGCTTTCCAACCAAGGGGTTCGGAGATCATGAAGACCTGAGCGAACGCGAACATATCGGTGTTGAGCCGATTCTCCTGGCACTTTCGATGGAGTTGGCCCTCAAAGCGTGGTTCGTTTTCGACCACGACGATCCAAAAGCTACCAAATCGCACGACCTGATGAAGCTGTTTGACGACCTAAAGCCCGAAAGCCAGAAGAAACTTGACGCGGAGTTCAAGAGATCAGTGGCTCCCTACCATCCCAACGGTCTCTACATCGACTACAGCATCCGTCAGATTCTGTATCAGCACAAAGATGCCTTCATCGACTGGCGGTATCTCCATGAGGCCAATAAATCGATGATGTTCGATCAGGGTGCTTTTGAGGCAACGCTTGAAATGGTGCTCCGGGAGTTCGAGAAGAGATATCGCATTGAGCAAGTTATGCCGGTGTCGATTTGAGCGGACCTCGCAACGTGATCGCCGCAATCGCCGTCATGGATACGAAAACGCGGGTCGATCTCTCCCGAGTTAAGATCAAGAATGTCGTTGACCGAATCAGCGCCCTTTTGCTGATCTCAGAGCAGAATGCTCTGATTGTGTATTCGCCGTTGTTGGCGGGGCAGATTCCGGCATCGAGCGCGGGCCACGCCTTCAATTCTTTTCAGCGCGCCATGCACGGCTACGAGATCGTCCAGCTCTGTGCCCTTTGGGACAAACCGGATGGCAGCCTCCGCCCATAACAGCCTCGGCGACTGATCAACGGTGCGGCGTAGATGCCAATAAGGATACCGATCATCATCCCGAGCAGGAGGCTTCGACCGCTCACGGATCAATAGCCGTTGTCTCGGAGAAACGGTCGATGGGTGCCTTTATGATCACCGTCCTCTTGATGTCGTTGTCGAAGGCGGCCTTTTGCAGTCGCAGCTTCGTGTCGTAGTCCAGCGGGCAATTGACGGCTTCTCGCGCGTGCGCGCGTTTGAGGTCGCGCAAGCGATAGCGTCCCTCCTCCTGAGCCAGAGCACGTTCGATCGCCTTGCTATTGCGCTCTTCACTGCTCGGGTTCGGCAGACTGCGCTGCGGCCGTTCTCTTGTCGCATCCGCTTCTGAAACCGGCGCCGCTGTTGGTTCCCTTGCAGCCGTTCCAGCCTCTGCCTTTTCCGACAAAGAGGCTGGTTTCATTGCGGCTTTGGATACCGTCTGCATTCGGGTCTGTACGGCCAAGGTTGAACATCCTCCTTGGGTCGACATTGGCGCCTGAGACCCTGAGACGTCGCGCGGACCTTCGTCTAGGAACGATCGTATTGAGTCGGTATAGGTGGCGAACTGTCAGCGCACGTTTGAACCCATTGGCCCTTTGAAGCTAATGGAATGGCACGCATGCCCACGCCCTTACTTGACCTGGATGTCGCCGATGAAGCACCATCCGTGTCTAAACTGACCGGATACGACGAGGAGCGGCTGATCTTGTACATTCGGCTACACGAGTTGGCGGCGCCGCTGGTCCCGGAACGCCGAGTTGCGTGAGACGTCGAAGCCCAGAGCTGCCCTATCAAGGCCGGCCGGGCCGGCGACCAGCACCCGGCAGCCGGGCAGCGCGCCAAAAGGACCCCGCCCGTCATAGTGCGTCGCAACATTTTGATGCTGCACTGCGGAACTTTCCGGTAAAGCGGGAGTTTCTCTGTGCTTCTAGCAAGCGAGGGCTCGATGAGGCCTGCCGTCGGAATCAGGGCGGCTGTGGTCTGTGATCGATAGCCTGACAGGGCTTCCCGCCGAGAGATATGGTCGGCCGCTCACCGGGCTGACCCGGTACGAGGCCGAAGAGGCTGCCTTTAACCTCAGCGAGAGCACTCCGCCATGGGTGGCCTTGGTCAGACATCGCAGACGTTAATCAAGGCTGCCGATTCCACGGATGGTCGGACGCGATGCGCCTCCCACTCGGTTCGACGATCTCCCGCTCCCTCAGCCATGCGGATTTGTCGAATACCGAATGCAGCAGTCAGAGGCTGGTCAATAACCTGGAGGGCGCTTCCATCGTGAGGTAGAACCCGGTCACCATTCGGCTGCAAACATCCATTGCCAGCGTCAGCCACGGTCGACCGATCGGCAACCGCGTTTCCTCGTCAACGACAAAAATGTCAGCCTTGGTGTGGTCGACCTAGACCACCGCCAGCGGTCGCGACGCGCTGAACGTTCCCGGCGTTGCCGTGGTCGCTTTCACGATCTTCTTTTCACCGCGCCGCTTGGCACGCTTCTGGAGGTCGATGTCCTCAAGGCGGGCTTCGATCGTGCGCCGATGCGGCGGCTTGCGACCGGCCAATGTGCAATTCATTTGTACTTCCCGGACCAGCCGCGAGATACTCGGCCGGTTCCGTTTCAGAAGAGTGATCGGAGTAGCGACTCTTGCGCGGGCTTATCGAAAGCTGAATTATGGATGTCATTGGTATGTAAGAGATATCTCTGCGGATTCCGACGTGAAACCTGACGCCCTTCCGTTCAACAACCGCACACGGTTGGCGTAAGGCCTCAGATCGACATCGTTGGCATCACTGGATTACGCACGCAATGTCGCGACGGGGGGCAGATCAGGCGCGAACGAGATCTCGCATACCACACCAGTTCACACGCCATCCAACAGAAACCGTCCGACATCCGACACCTCCTATCGGTTTGTGAAATCCGCGACACTGCGCGCGGTGCCGCTTTGCGTCCTGCCACTTTCATTGAAGCCATTGCATAACTTGCAGAATTTTTTTTTAACGCAATTTCTACGCCCTTGGCACGCCTTTTGCGGTTTCTTCGTGTGAGCCCACAATGCCGAGAGCTATGTCGGCCCGCGGTTTGTGCTCTAATGGAGGGCCTAAATGAACAGGCATGTCAAGTTTGACTTGAATGCTACCCCGAGAGCTAAGGATCGAGTTGGAGCATCTGTCGCACTTTTCGGCGGAAACCCTGTCGTCGCTCCGGGACGGATTACGCCGTGGCCGGCCGCCAAAAGGAAGCACCTGAAGGCACTTGGCGTAGTTGTGGATAGCGGCAGGTATCATCGGGTCAATCATCCGGTTGTTACTGATCTCGAGCGGTGCCTCACGAACTGGGCAGGAAATTGGACGACACGGGCGGTAGGCAGCGGAACTGCGGCAATCCACGTTGAACTCGATTACTTCAAAGATCGAGGAAACCAGGTCGTCACTGCGGCGCTCAACTGGCCAGGAGCGGTTGGCCCGATCTCAATCAGCGGCCTGCAGCCGAGATTCGTCGATGTTGATTTAACGCTTGCCGGCATCGACGAAGATGCAGCAGCCAACACGATGGAACCTGATGTGGCGGCGGTTCTTGTTACACACTTATTTGGCAACAATATCCTCGCCCCAAGAACGCGGGCTGCAGCCCGGAGCCGAGGGATCGCGATCATCGATGACGTGTGCCAGTCAATCGGTGCTGTCAAGAATATCGTGAATGGTATGTATCTGGACAGCGACGCCCTCGCGTTGTCGGGAAATGGTGCCAAACATCTCGGAGCGGGAGAACTAGGTTTCGTTCTTACGAAGGACCCCAACCTCATCGAGCATGTCGACCATGTTTCATTGACAAGTTCGTCTCGGAATGGTGCACGAATATTTTCTGCTTACTCCCAGGGCTATAACTATCGGCCAAACGTTTTCTCCGCTGCGATAGCAAGATCGCGCATCAAGGGCTTAGACAAGCAACTGAAGAAGCGAAGAAATAATGCGACGATTCTATGGCAGATGATCAGGGATCTTCCTGGACTGTCGCCTCTATTCGATCCTGCGGATCATAGTCAATCGATGCTTAACTTTCCTCTGCGGATCGAACTAGAAATTTTGGGATTTCCCCAGGGTCCTGCTGGTAGAGATTTCATTATTAAGCTGCTTCAGGCTGAAGGCGTGCCGGTTTGGGTTTGGCTCACGCGACCGGTATTCGAATACTTACCCGCAATGCGCGGAAGATGGAATGCGGCCGATTTTCCGAACACCATGAGGCTTTTGGACACAATGTTCTACGTTTCGGAGATCGCTCCACCGAACGATGCCGAGATTATGAAACTCTATGCCGACGCCTTTCACAAGATCTGGAGTGCCCTTCCCAAAATTCTCGGAAGGGTGCGTGAGGTTGCGACAGCCGCATAGGAGATTGAGGGCGAGGGAAGGATGCAAACGGCTTTGAAAGGGTTTCCGCCTTATGGCATCTCCGCAGTGGTGAAGTTCGGCGGAAGTCTCATGCGCAATCTGGAGACCTGCAGAACGGTTCTCGCTGGACTTGAGCAAATCCGTAGTTCCGGTCACAGAATCCTGATTGTTCCCGGAGGCGGTATTCCGGACAAGGCTATCGAGGCGGTAAACGCAGTACATCCTCTCGCGGAGTTTGCCGCACATCACGCATGTGCGCTCGCACAGGACCAGACGGGATACATGATTGCCGATCCCGCATTCTCTTCGAACCTAGCTGCATGCTCGACCCTAGGCGAGTGCCGGTTGCTTATCAAGAAAGGTAAGATTCCCGTTTTGCTACCTTCCCGGATCCTTTTTGCCCTCGATCCGGTTGAGTGGAGCTGGGATATAACTTCCGATGCGATCGCCGCTTGGGTTGCATGGCTGACAAATACCGACAAACTGGCGATTCTGACAGACGTTGACGGCGTCTACCGGAACGGCAGAACAGATGAACCGGCAGCGTTGATATCCGAAATTGCTTCTGATGAGTTGGCGCGCCTCGGTCACACGTCGGTCGACGCATGTGCAGCTCACTTTATGGCAGAACGAGGTCTTTCGGGTGCCGTGCTGAATGGCGCATTTCCGCAGCGACTGGGTGATTGGCTCGAAGGACGCGAAGTAACCGGTACGCTTATCAGGCAAATCTCTCACAACGCGAACAGCCGGTGCAGACTGGGAGGGCAGCGTAAATGGCGCCGGTGGGCCTAACCGTGTATGGACCCGAGGTCGCAAGATCCGGCCTGACCGGCGAACTTGATCGTTTTATTGCCCGTGAAGGAAGGCTGGAGGTTGGTGAACGATTCTTTGCCGTCCACAGTCGCACTTCCATTGAAGCGTTCTATTCCCTCACGGGATCAACGGGCGGGAAACACTGGCCGCTCGTGCTGGACCTGTTCGACATGCGGCCGGTCTGTGCAACACTATGGATCGGGGACAGCGCTTTATCGAGCCTTCAAAATCTGAAGGGCAAGACCCAGCCTGCCCAAGCGGCCAAAGGAACCATTCGCAGTCGCTTTTACTGCGATAATCCAGTCACGAATCTTGTCCACGTGAGCGACAGTGAGAGCTTGATGGACGAGGAACTCAGAATTCTTCGTGCTCACTCCACGGGGACAGGCGACACAAGTTGGCGGGCGCTCAATTCCGGCCGGATTTCACACTCATCGTTCCGCGTGCTGCTTACAAGCTTGGGGAATACCCAAGCACCTCAATCCGACATCTCCAACAGTGGCGACGATGCGGTTGCGAACGCACGCGCTGCATTCGAGCAGGCAGAAGCGCTGGCCGTTAGCTGCGGAATGCTGGAGACAGTCCAAGGATTTCTCGCGGGTGACTTTGCCAGCCTGGAATACCTCCTCAACAGGGTAGGCGAGCTTTCAGCCTGGGACCGCCTTCTGCTCGAGGCGGGCCTTTTTGCGATGCCTTACTGGAACTCACTCATCAATGACTCGCCGGCATTGCTGACTGGTGAGGGAGCATGATGTCGGGCGTATTGTGCACCGCGCTCACGGCGATGGCGCCTAATCGATCAGAAGAGAGTTGGCTCGCGGGCAGCAGCGTCATCGCTCATCTCCTAGAGCGAATCCCAAACGACATTGATATCCATCACCTTCAACAGGACGCATTTGAACATGCAATCGAGCAAGACACCAATGTACTGACACGATTGGGGTTCGTGGCAACTGAGTCAAACGTTTCCTTTAGTGAACTCGAAAGAACCTTTGTCCATGCGCTAGGAACAGTAAAAATCGACTGGGTTATAGAGCCTGAGAGGCCGAAGCCTCTTATTTTTGATCCGACCATCGGTGTACGCGCCAACTATGCGGCCGTCGTGGCACGCAAAATCGAGATGTACAAACACGGCCGCCTCGCCAAACACCGAGAGGATCTTCTTTGCCTGCTCCGCAGCAAAGCTTCCATGGAGACCGAACTCGACATCGCATGCTTCAGATCTCAGCTCGCCGCGTTGGAATTGAGAGCGCCTACCATGAAACGAAACTGATGAACCTGCCTATCGGGAAATCCCACATGACGAACGTAGAAGAAATAAGAGAGATCTTGGCCTCAAGCCAAAACCGCAGTTTTCCATTCCACATGACCGAGTTCGGATTAGATTTGGTTGTGCAGGAAGGGGTGTTTCCTCCAGAAGAGTTCGTTGGCTGGCGATGGGCGACTGAGAATTTCCCCCCGGTTCATGGACTAGACGTCCTAGAAATCGGGTGCGGGGTTGGTCTGCCTGGCCTGCACCTCGCGAGAGCGGGGGCCAGATCTGTGACGTCCGTTGATATAAACGCCCGCGCAGTCGCCAACACGATTGAAAATGCCGCCCGAAACAACATCTCTAACCTTGAAGCTTTCGAAAGCGACGTTTTCTCTAATGTGCGGCCCAAGCGACCGTTCGATATCATTTTCTGGAATTTTCCCAGCCGGTTCGCCCCGGACGACTATGAACATGAAAACGATCTTGAACGTGGGATAATCGACGCTGGATACGCTTTGCTACGGAGATTCTTATCAGAGGGGCCGGAGTGGCTTACGAACGATGGCCGGATAATCATGGCCTTCGGTAGCGACGCCCGCGATGACATTCTTTCACAGATTGTACGCGAAAACCGGCTTGAAGCATCTATACTAGTTCAGGGATCGCGGCAGGCTCGGACAGCGACATATCGGCTTGTGCAAGTCCGTAAGGGTCACGAAGAGCCATATAGTCGGTTCAGCCAGTCTCGGGTACTCACCGAGCGCGACTCGGGGGCTATATCCGGCCGGCGTCACCAGAGTTTCGATAGCACCAGTCCCTATCGGTAAGAGAAACGAAAATCTGTCCATCTACGCGCATGCGGGAGAAGGCGCACGCATACAAGATGCCGACGGGAACAGCTATGTTGATTTTCACAACAATTTTTCGACCTTGATCCACGGACATCGGCACCCGGCAACCATCGCAGCTATTGCTTCTCAACTGGAGTGCGGCACTTGTTTGGCAATCCGACGGTAGCTGACATCGATCTCGCACAGGCGATTTGCGAGCGCATTCCCGCCATCGAGCGTGTTCGCTTTTTGAACAGTGGGACTGAAGCATTAATGTTCGCGATAGAGGCGGCCAGAGCAATGACCGGCCGCACTCGGCTAGCAAAGCTCGAGGGAGCTTTTCATGGTACTTACGATTGGGCTGAGGTGAGCGCGCGCAGCAGCCCTAACAATTGGGGAGGTGACTACCCGAAATCAAATCCACCGTATCGCAACACGCCCCCGCATGTATGCGAGGAAGTCGTCGTTTTGCCACTCGACGACACCGCACGATCGAAGACCATTATCGAGCAGCATGGTTCCGATCTCGCCTGCATTGTTGTCGATGTGCTTCCCTGCGCCGCGGGCATGATCCCGCTCAACCCCGACTACTTGACCATGCTACAGGACACTGCGAGAAGGCATGGGATTTTGTTGATTAGCGACGAGGTTGTGTCCTTTCGAGTTCACTACCACGGTGCTTCTGCAGCGAGAGGTTTCCACCCTGATCTCGTAACGTTGGGCAAGGTGGTAGGCGGCGGATTACCCATCGGGGTGGTAGGCGGGACCTCCGCGACCATGGAAGCCTTCGCTCCCCACGATAGTGCGACAGTACCTCAAGGTGGAACGTTTTCAGCGAACCCACTCACGATGGCCGCCGGTCGCGCTGCACTTGCCGCGCTGACGGTGGGCGAAATTGACCGGATCAACGAACTTGGTAACTACCTCCGTCAACAAGCGGAGGAGTTTGCCTCCCAGGCGGGCGTGGCTATCACGGTGCAAGGGGCCGGATCGCTGTTTCGATTCCATGCAAAGCAGCACCGGCCATTGTCGTATCGCGAAGCCCATCATGATATCGCGGAAAGCGAGGCTCTGCGACGACTGCACGCCGGGATGCTTGAACGCGGCATTTATGTAGCGGCCCCTTTCTGGGGGGGGGGTATTTCGACTTCAGTGACAAAACTTCACGTCGACGATTTCCTCGATGCCTTCCGCGCATGTCTCCGCGAAACTCCCGATCTCAAGAGACTCGATCGGAGAACTGCCACATGAGCGAAACCACGTCGCCACCGGAATCGGAGATCGCCCTGTTCAGCTTGCTAGTCTGCGACCTCACCGCGTTCGATGACTTTGACACTCAGCTGCTCGCCCTCAATCTGTCCACTTTAAGAGCGGAAAGAGCTGCCGTGGGCGATATTGATCAATTGCTCAGCGCATACAGTATGCTACGGGCAGAATCCGCTCCGGGCGATGTTGCGTACCGTTGCCAAGCACTTCGCAGCAACGGAGACTTTGAGGAAACGCTCAAGCAGATCCTCTATCTTCTTTATTTGGGATCGATTCGCGTCAACGGACACTGGAAACGTTGCGGTTGGAGGCAGCATGAAGACGCGCTCGTTTGGAAGGCGCTTGGCGTTCATTCCCCTATGACCCGGGGGGAGGGTGAGTTTGGCGATTGGGCCGATAGACCGCGACACCGGGCTCGGACGGACCAGCGGAACGAGCGACTGGTGTGAGCATTGACCTCCGCGACGTCGCGATAATCGGATCTGGATTCGCAGGCTCCCTGATCGCAAGTTCATTGGCTGAAGCGGGCATGGATGTTGTGCTGATCGAAGCTGGCTTGCCAATCGAAGACGAGAGGCACGTCAGGCAATGGCGACGCGAGATATTTGCCAACTCAGATGAAGCCGAAATCTTCGCCCCATATGCGGACCTCCTTGCCCCACAAGATAGGGAATACAAATCCGAATATTACGTCCAAGAGGCTACTGGAGCCGACCGTTTCGAAGGTCAGTATCTGCGCCTTGCTGGTGGAACAGGCCTTGCCTGGTTAGGGACAGCGTTGCGTATGTGCCCGAACGACTTTCGGATGCAGACGACATATGGCCGGGGGCGAGACTGGCCAATCACTTATGCGGACTTGGAGCCATGGTACTGCTTGGCTGAAGAAGCAACTGGAGTGGCCGGCAGCCCGGAAGCCGACGTCTCCTTGAATTCATCGAGAAGCAAGCCCTTCCCCATGCCAGCTATACCGCAAAGCTACGCTGATCAATACGCAATTGCTCGGATCAAGGGCCTGCAATTTGCTTCTCAGGAAATCCGTATTGTGCCTACTCCTCAAGCCCGTAACTCAATTGACGGGTATAACGGCCGGCCACTTTGTGAAGGGTATTCGTCCTGCGTGCCACTTTGCCCAATAGGCGCAAAATACGATCCTTTAGTACATTTACGACGCGCACTATTGAATGGAGCGGAACTGCTTGTGGGCGCGGTCGTCTCGAAACTGGACGCGTCCAGCGACGGCCGGATAACTACCGCTTGGTTCGAGCACAGCGACGGCTCGACCGGAAGCCTCCAAGCCCGCGTGTTCGTATTGGCTGCGAATGGGATAGAGACGCCGAAGTTGCTGATGCAGTCCAATCATCAATCTGCCGCTGGACTGGCGAATGAAAGTGGTCTGGTCGGATGTAATCTTATGGATCATGCTGAGAAGCACTCCTGGGCTCTCGTTCCTGATCCGATTTTTCCTTACAGAGGGCCACAATCTACATCGGGGATTGAAATTCTGCGTGACGGGCCATTTCGGAAAGATCGAGCAGCATTTCGGACCGCGCTGCGCAATGACGGCTGGCGCAACGTTAATGGCGCCCCGTATGGTGAAGGAGCTTTATCGTCCGCTGCGGTCGGAGGGACGTTAGTTGGGTTGATCGACCAGCAGGGTCTCATCGGTGAGGATTTGTTCAATGCGGTCCACCGCATAGGAATTCGACAATTTGCACTGCAAAGCGTTGTTGAAATACTTCCAAATCCGTCTAACCGGATTACGCTTTCCTCGGAGAAAGACGGCCTTGGCTTGCCTCGTCCGGAAATTCATTTCCGGCTCGACAAATACAGCCGCGATGGGATCGCGGCCGCAGCACGCCTTCATCGAGATATCTTTCGCGCGTTACGCTGCGACCAAATGGAGTGCGGCATTCATTTGCAAGACGATAGAACTGCGTCGGATGCCGGTGGCAGCCATATTATGGGCACTACTGTCATGGGAAACGATCCAAAGACGTCGATCGTAGACGCGAATTGCATGGCACATTCCCACAAGAACCTTTTGGTTGCCAGTAGCGCAGTTTTTCCGACAGGAGCAGCGGCAAATCCGACGTTGACAGTATGCGCACTTTCCCTTCGGCTCGCCGAATATCTCAAAGAGACAATGCATGCGCGTTAGCCATGGTCGCCGTTCTTCCGTACGCATACGCTGAGGGCCGCGGAATGAAGCGTCGCGCGGGACAGTAGTGGTCGTTATGGTGGTGCGGTCAGTTCAGGCTGCGGCGTTCTGCTGACCGACCGGTTTCTCGGCGTCGCGCAGCTTTTTCCACTCCCAGGGCAGCAGTTCGTGCAGGCGGGAACTTGGCAGATCAGAGATGCGTGCGAGGACATCGGCGAGCCAGGTTTTTGGGTCGATGTCGTTCAGGCGGCAGGTGGTGATGGATGTCAGCATGATGGCAGCCCGGTCGGCGCCGCGCTGGCTCCCGGCAAATGTCCACGTGCCCTTTCTGCGGCATGTTGGTCAAGCAGATTCTGCCGTCATCGATGAAGCGGGCAAAGTCGTCCCAGCGCGAGAGCATGTAGTTGATCGGCTTGAGGATATCGGAGGAGCGCGAGAAGGTATCGCGCTCGTGGAGCAACCACTCGTGCATGTCATCGAAGAGCGGCTTGCTCTTTTCCTGCCGCACGGCACTCCGCTCGTCAGCGCTGCGGCCGTTGATGGCGCGCTCGATGTCGAAGAGCGCGTCGATGCGCTTGACCGCCTCCAGCGCCGTCGGGGAGATCGCGGGCATTTTTCTCGACGTCGGCCAGTTCGAAGAATCCCCTGCGCGCATGCGCAAAACAGAATGCGGGCGTGATCGGCAGCTGTTTCCGCTTCGGATCGAAGAGCGGATTGAAGCCGCTATAACAGTCGACCTGCAGGATGCCGCCGAACCGGGCCAGATGTTTTTGTGGGTGCTCACCTCGTCGGTCGCTCGAGGCGTAATAGACCGCCGCCGCCGGCGCGGCGCCGCCGAACGGCTGATCGTGGCGCACATACGTCCAGATACGACCGAGGTCGTGTAAAAACGCGATTGCAGATTGCGTATGACGGCCGCTGTTTCGCTGTTTCGAGCGTGGCAGCGATGAGGCCGCTGGCGGTCGGGGGCGTGATCAGGCGGCGATTGCCGTCATCAGCGGCTTGACGCCGAAGATGTTGATCATGCGCTTCATGTTGTAGGCGAGCACCTGCAAGCTCATCTCGGTTCTGACCTGTTCCAGGGTCTTTGTCAGGAAATGGGTGCTGCCCATCCACGCCTTCAGCGTTCCGAACGGGTGCTCGACGGTCTGCCGTCGGATGATCATGGCATCCGGCATGCGATCGAGCCTGTCCTGCATCTTGTCGAGGACGCCTTCGTGTTGCCAGCGCTTCAGGCGCTTGTGCTTGTCGGGCGTGCATCTGGATTTGAGCGCGCAGGATGCGCCCGAGCAAGTCCGGCGACTTGCTAAAATAGCGGGCGAACAGCGACACCTGTTGCAGATACGACAGCTGGGTGTTGAGCGCGAAGTTGCGCACCTGCATGTCCTCGCTCATGCGCTGGCGAAGTTGGGTCATGACAAACTCCTCCTTTGTCTGATGGAATGGGCTGCAAGCAGCCACTCCATGCTGACGCAGTCGGAGCTTGTTGTGGACGACGCGATCAGATCACGCTGTCGGCACTCACCCTCCTTGCAGCTCCGCATTCGCGGAGCGGGTTAGTCCTAGTCAAGGAATGGAGAGGTGCGCATTACTTGATGTATGGCTTGACGTACGATGCTGGCAGTTGCCCTCTTGCGTGATCGGGCCGCCGGCATCGATGCCATGACCTGAAAAACCTGCTTGGCGATATCCAGACGGATTGTAGTAAACTTCTCCATGGACGGCTCTCCCTCATGTGACTTGCGGCGGCCACAGTATGGCACTTCGATGCCGGAGCGGAGGCCGTCCATACCATCAACTCACGCCGCTTGTTCGTAGCGCCCGCACGGTTCCATCCTTTTGTGTGGGCTTTCAGCATTTCTTGTCCAGCTTCGGACAAAGAAGATTGCGAATTTCTTCCGTCGACGCCTCCTCAGTGCAAAAGTCGTGTGGCTCCCTAGCCTTAAGTCAAATGGCGCGGTGCTTGCTTCAGAGAAAGCACGTACAAGGCTGGGAGCAAGACCATTGCTGATTCCGCGAAACTCCTTACACGCGCACGAGGAGAGCGTCGCGACTTTCGTTGAACCTCGGCACATGGTCGACTCCCGGAGTTTATCGTCGGCAGCTGCATTGCGCTTGGCTGGGCGGAGAGGGCCGACGCGCCAACGCGTGGTGCTCGCCGAATTGCCGTCGACTGGTCCTCATCAGCATGTGCGTGCCGAAAAAGTCCGTGGAAGGCTTACGCAAGCCGAGATCGGCGTCTCGCGAGCAATCCTCCACAACGCGCTGAACCAGTATCCTGAATCGGGAGTTTTGGGCGTTCTCACAGTTGACGCATCATACGCCTATTTCGGTACGGACACTTGCGATCACCATCACCTTTTTCCTCAACATCAATGTGCATTGAAGCGCCACAAGAGTAGAAGGCCGGCCCGAGCCGCCCGAATACACTTAGATCAGCCATCCGACCTGATCATTCGGATGGCAAAGACGAGGAGGAGCCAAGACGTCGCCAACATCCGGATGGCAAAGAGGAGGGGCCGCAAGAGCTTGCTATACCCAGGTCACCTGTGTCAGTGCCAAGCGCGGCGTCCTGTTCTCGCTGCCCCTCGCCTTCACCCGATCTGCTCGTTCTATGAACGGCCAATTTTGAAAGGCCCCCTGGGGAGTTTCGAGAAGGAGGGAATTGACGCGGCCTATTGCGTGTTCGACCACGACGCCTCCGTCGTCAGCGCATGGTCAAACCTTTGCGTCTGCGGGATGTCAAGCTTATCCCGGACGGCTCAGGCGAGATCACGTGCAAGTTGGGCATCGAGCGGTGGATTCAGTATGCGGCCGTGGTGCCACGCCGCCGTGATCAATGATTGAGCAATTGTGTTTCTCAGACGGCAGCGAGAGCAACCCCTATAGGGTGTCGTCGCCGCAAAACGTTCTTGAAACGTCCAAGACCCGTTAAACCTGAGGCCGACAAAGCAGCCATTCTCGTAATTACCACTGCCTCGAAAGTCGACGAATTACACCCGCTGGATTTGCTGGACCTGCGCTTGGCGATCCCATGCGCATCTTGTGCTGGATATTGGAGCAACGTTCGGATCATGCGGCTGAATGGTGATTATAGACTAGAAGCCTATCGGCGGATGCTTCGCATCCGTCGGTTCGAAGAAGAGGGTATTCGCCAATTTAACGGTGGCAAAATCCCTGGTCCCTTTCACTCGAGCGTGGGTCAGGAAGCCGCTATTGTGGGAGCATGTCTCGCGCTTCGGTACGATGACACGGTGACTGGAACGCACCGTTCGCACGGTCATCCCATCGGAAAGGGTGCTCATCTGAACGCTCTTATGGCCGAGCTTATGGGCAAGGAGGACGGCATTTGTAAGGGGCGTGGGGGATCGATGCATCTTGCAGATCGATCGGTCGGCATCATCAGTGAATCGGCCATTGTGGGGGGAGGCATCCCAATCGCGACGGGATGCGCGTTCGGCGCAAAAGTGCGGCGCATCGACCAGGTCACTCTCTGCTTTTTCGGCGACGGAGCGGTCAACCAGGGCACTTTCCACGAGTCTCTCAACATGGCCTCGCTGTGGAAGCTTCCCGTAATCTACGTTTGCGAGAACAACGGCTTCGCGATCACGACGTCAGTAGCGCAAAGCCACGGGCAGCCCGACATCGCTCTGCGCGCAGCAGGCTACGGGATGCCGGGTGTGACCGTCGATGGGCAGGATGTGAGCGCCGTCTACACCACGACAGCGGAGGCGGTTACACGGGCGCGAGCGGGTGATGGCCCGACTCTCGTGGTTGCCAACACATATCGGTTCGATGAGCACGATTTCCGCTTGGTGATTCCGGGGGAGCCTTATCGATCGATTGAAGACGTCGAGGCTCACAAACGCGACCGCGATCCGATTTTGCTCTATCGCACTCGGCTCATCGAAGAAGGGGTAAACGACCAGAGCTTAAGAGCAATCGAGTACGAAGTCGCCAAAGCCGTCAAGCAGGCTGCAGAATTTGCGTTGTCCAGCCCCATGCCTCGGCCCGAAACTTTGCCCGACTACATGTTCAACTCGCCCCTCCCAGGACATTGCGGCCCCGCAGCTGGGCAGCACAGGAATTGATCGACATGCAAACTGCTGACAACAAGCCCGCCATGACGCGCTTGACGTATCTCGAAGCGCTCGTGCAGGCGCAGATAGAGGAAATGGAACGTGATGAGCGCGTCGTCCTGATGGGAGAGGACATCTTGGTCTTTGGCGGAGACACAGTTGTTCAGCGCTTCGGAAATAACCGAATTTGGAACATGCCGATTTCAGAAGGCAGTTTCACAGGACTGGCAATCGGGGCTGCCATCAACGGATTGCGACCGGTTCTTGATCTCACAACTGCCAGCTTCATCTATCTCGCCTCAGATCAGATCATCAACCAGGCGTCAAAGTTGCGATATATGACTGGAGGCCAGATCGACATTCCGATCGTGTTCCGTTGCTGTATGCATTCGGTCGGTGCCAAGGCGGCACAGCATGCCGACCGGCCCTATCCGTTTTTCATGAATGTGCCGGGCCTCAAGATCATCAGCCCGACAACTGCCGCCGACATCAAGGGGCTTATGAAATCGGCCATTCGCGACGGCGATCCTGTACTCGTCTTCGAGGACCCCCGCCTGTGGCCGCTGAAAGGCGATGTGCCCACAGATCCAGACCATCTAATCCCAATCGGCAAAGCGGATGTGAAGCGGGAGGGGAACGACGTTACTCTTGTCGCTATTGCCGGCGCGATACGCCCCACGATGGAGGCTGTTAACGCACTCGCTGAAGAAAGTATTTCGGTGGAAGTGATTGACCCACGCACCTTGAAACCGCTTGATCATGAGACGATCAAGTCGTCGGTTGCCAAGACGGGGCGGCTTGTTGTCGTAGAGAATGGGCATCGGGTCTGCAATGTCGGAGCCGAAATCGCCGCAGTTATGGCGGAAGAGGCGTTCGATCTATTGAAGCGACCGATTCTGCGAGTGTGCGCCCCTGACATTCATGTCCCCTTCAGCCCTGCACTCGAGAAGGACTTCTTCGCGACGAAGGAACGAATTATCACCGCGGTACTGCGGCTGCTCTAATATTTCAAGACGCTGAATTGAGTGATACCAACCGACATCGGATACTACTGCGATCCACCAATTCCACAACTCCGACATGCTCGATAAATGGTGGCCTCCGACAGCCGTGGGCCGCAGCGCCGAAGCCAAGTCGAGTGAGGAAATACCTGCGGCAGTAAAGGATTTCGCCGAGCGAAAAGGTCGCAGGCGCTCAAGTGAAATATCCGCGGATCGCTCAGCGTACCTAATCGTTGCGGCTATAGGTCGAAAGTAGGACGAACAAACGACCGAACGGGCAAGGAGACCTTATGCAGAACCTCATGGTGAATGGCGCGGCAATTCCGGTGATCGGGCTTGGGACCTGGACGCTGAAGGGCGAAGTCTGCTCGGAGTTGGTCATGCATGCCCTTTCGTTGGGCTACCGCCATCTCGACACTGCGTCGACCTATGAGAACGAGAGCGCGGTGGGCGAGGGACTGCGATTTTCCAGCGTACCGCGCGACGAAGTCTTCGTCACGACCAAAGTCTGGCTTACCCAGATCGCGCCGGGAGACCTGGAGCGATCGGCCGAGGAGAGCCTGAACCGCCTTGGCCTCGACACGGTCGACCTGCTGCTGATTCACTGGCCGAACCCGGAAATTCCGCTGGCGGCATCCATTAAGGCGCTGAACGCGGTTCGGGATTGCGGCATGGCTCGGCACATCGGCGTATCGAACTTCCCCACCGAGTTGCTTGCGGAGGCGGTGCGCCTATCGAATGCCCCGCTTGTGGCCAACCAAGTCGAGTATCATCCCTATCTCGACCAGATCAAGGTCCATACCGCCTGCCGCGCAGCGGGCATGGCGATGGTCGCCTATAGCCCGCTCGGCCGAGGCGAAGCGTTGTTTGAACAACCGGCAATTCGGGACGCCGCCGAGCGCCACCGAAAGAGCCGAGCACAGGTTGTGCTTCGGTGGCATGTGCAGCAAGAAGGTGTCGTCGCCATTCCGCGCACCGAGCGCAAGGAGAGGCTGGCTGAAAACATCGACCTGTTCGATTTCGAGCTTTCCTGCGAAGAGATGGCAGCGATTTCGTGCCTTCGGTCGCGCAACTTGCGCATTTACGATCGCGATTACTCGCCGAAATGGGATGAGCCTGCTTAGGGCCTAAGCTTCGGTAACGGGTTGGTGCAGGTAAGTCCAAAAGAAGTAGCGAGCAGCCCGCCGCACAACATCTTTCGATGGCCGATCCTGTCAGACAGTGCGCCAAATCCAGGTAGAAATCCTGCCATGAGAAGCGAGTAGGCGTTGACCATCCACAGCTTTTCCGATGTCGAGGCGCCTAGCTGTTCCGTAAGATGCGGCAGGGTGACGTTGAGGACCGTCATATCGATGCCGACAAGGGCGAGCACACCGGACAGGGCGGCCAAGCAAAACCACGGGCGAGGCATCATGATTAGATCCGAAAGAGCGGCTGATGGCGGAATCCGGTGGAGGACAGCGGATGGTGGTGCGCCAGAGATCGTCGAGGTCCCGACCGCCCATCCGCAGCGTCTTACACCGTTAGCGCGACTTCATCGGGGACTACGGACAGATGGTAAGGTTCTTCTGACGTCCCCTCGACTATGGCCAGCAGATCTTCCAGGCGGCTAAGAATGCGTGTGGCTCCCGCTTCCTTCAGGCGCAAAGCGTGGGAAGGGGTGCAGTGTCCGCCGCCTACAAAACCCACAGCGGTCATGCCAGCTGCAATTGCTGCCGTCACACCGGCTATGCTGTCTTCAATGACGACACAGTCGGCGGCCGACATGCCCATCTTTTCGGCAGCATAGAGAAAGATGTCCGGCGCGGGTTTACCGTTTCGTACCAACACGGTGGAGAAGATATTAGGATAAAAGAGGTCGAACAGATCTGTCTTTGCAAGGGCAAGCCCGAGTCGGTTCGGTGCGGAACTCGAGGCCACGCAGCAGGGTATCTGCAGCGCGCGGATCGTCTCGCGCGCACCAGCTATCGCGGTGAGTTCGGAGAGGTATAGTTCCCGAACACGCTCATCGATGCGGGTGGAAAAGTCGGTCGGAAGGGGCGTGCCCAACTGCGCCTCGATCATACGATACATGTCATTGGCTGGAACACCGGCAAACTGATGGACCGCTTCCTCGACTGTGATGGGACGGCCGATACGGGTTATCTCTGCGGCTTCAGCGGTACTGACGATTATCTCGCTGTCGACCAGCACACCGTCACAATCGAAGATGACCAGCTTTGGTTTGGTGTCCATTATTCATATTCCGAGGAGCGGGCTCGACGTTGGCCCGCTGCAATTCAAGTTACTGGCGGTAGTTTAGGCATCGGCGGATGCACAACTGTACTGTCGGTCCTGTTCGCGAAGCCAGGGCCGTTAGGGCACGCATAATGGATTAATAATCGAAATGCAATGATATTTATGGAGTGATTCTTACTTGCCGTCTGATGTCCGCGCCATGCCTTTGGCGTGGTCGGCGATAGCGATGGCCAGGGCTTCGGCAAGGAAGACGGCCCGGGGCAGGGCGATCATCTGTTCACGAAGACCAGGCTGCGGCAGCCGCGCCATTTGCAAGACGGCATTCGAAACTTTCGCAAGACTCGACTTCGGATGGCAGGTAATCGCCAACGAGAAGGCGCCAATATGGTGAGCTTTGCGCAGGAACTCGACAGTGTCGGGTGAGGCGCCTGATTGAGAGATCGCAATGGCGGCGTCCTCCTTTGTCATGGTCTCGGCGGCTTCATGGGCGTAGCCAGCATTGGCGAAGAAGCGGGCGTTAACGCCGCTGCGCCGCAAACGATGAAACAGCACCTCGGCGGCAAGTCCAGAATCGCCGGAGCCGTAGATGTTGACGTGGCGTGCGCTTAATAGGGGCAGCGCGGCGGAAGCCAGTACCTCGGGCTGCACTAGCTGTCGCGTATTCAATACGGAGCGTGAAATCAGCGAAACCGTTTCATCGAGGGAGTTGACGGTCAGGCTCACGCCCCTGTTGGGCTCGCTCTCGAGCTGCCCAACCTCGGCGGCAAGGGCGAGCTTGAAGTCAGTGAACCCTTTGAACCCAAGCTCGCGGCAAAGGCGGAATATCGTCGCCTGCCCGCTTTGAGAAGCTGCGCTCAGTTCGCCAAGAGATTGACGAACAGCCTTTTTGGGGTTTTCGAGGATGTACAGAGCAACCCTGGCCAATGCATTGGGAAAGTCTAGCGCGGTCTCCACTTTCAAGAGAACCGGCGTATGCGTCTCGTTCTCTTGTGAGGAAAGCCGCGAGCTCTCACCTTGCATGGCCATATCATTCTCCGAACTCGATCAGAATCTCGCATGGCGTCGCCTGCGCTTGCATGCCTAAACCTCATAGGGCGAGAACACTCTACCGTCCAACCCGTTGAAAACAACCGCTGGAAGTTTTGGGTATGGCTTTGTCTGCTGGGAGACGCACCGACGGAGGAGTGCGGGACCGCCTGGTGGCGGCGTCACTTCAGTTTCGCTACGATGGAGCGTTGCGCCAGCTTCACAATGGATAATAAATCCGTAGTCATTGTCATAGAAGTGATAAGAAACTCCAATATGGACACGTCCACGGAGGAGAGCAATATGACAGGATCCGCAGTTCGGATATCGAAAATCGCAAAGGGATATGGTGCGAGCCGGGTATTGAGAGACATTGATCTGGCGGTTGATGCCGGCGAGTTTATGACCATCGTGGGGCCATCGGGCTGCGGGAAGTCGACGCTGCTGAAGATTCTTGCAGGCCTCGACCAGCCGGATGGTGGATCGATCGAGATAGGCGGCGAGAGCGTGAACCAGCTCCGCCCGAGCCAACGCAACATTGCCATGGTGTTTCAGTCCTATGCGCTATACCCGCATATGCGGGTGCGGGACAACCTGGCAATGCCGTTGATCATGGCAGACTTGCCCTTCGTGGCGCGAATGCCTGTGATCGGTCCTCTAGTGCCCGGTATGAGTGCAAAACGCCGCCAGATAAGTTCGACTGTGAGAGACGTCTCGAAGTCGCTCGGCATCGAAGCGCTACTTGAGCGCAAACCAAGCGAGTTGTCAGGAGGGCAGCGCCAGCGTGTGGCGCTTGGACGTGCGATGGTGCGCCAACCCGGCGTCTTCCTGATGGATGAGCCGCTCTCCAACCTGGATGCGGCGTTGAGGACACAAGTTCGCACCGACCTGGTCCAGCTGCAAAAGCGCCTGAACGCGACATTCCTCTATGTGACCCACGACCAGGTCGAAGCTATGACGATGTCGGACAGGATCGCCGTGATGATGGACGGTAGGATCGTTCAAGTGGCTACACCCGCGGAGATCTATGCTGCGCCGGCAGACATTCGAGTGGCGCGTTTCATCGGATCGCCGCCAATCAACATTCTTCCAGCCAACATCGGCGAAGCGGGTATCGTTGGTCTCCTGGGTGAAAGCCAGAATTTGCGTACCGCTTTGAGGGCGGGAGAAAAGGCGCAAGTCGGCATACGCCCTGCAGATGTGACGGTGGCCGCGCACACGCGGGCGCGCGGCGCCTCTTCAAGCCATGAAGGTCGATTACTTCACACTGAGAACCTCGGAAACGAGATCATTCTCCATCTTACTCTCGCTGGCGACCGACAAGTTCCATTTACGGCGCGGCTGCCACAGAGGGAATGGGCGACGATCCAGGCGAGTGGTGGGAATCCTAATCTTGTCCAGGTTGGACTGCCGGCAGAGCGCTTTCTCGTATTTAACGCTGCCGGCCGGCTTATCCCTTCGAAGGGGGTACAAATCTCCAAACGGCTCGAGGCGGTGTCATGACCTCTCTTCCGACTTGTGGCACCTGTAGGCCGGCTCGCGCAGTTCCTGACAAGCTACGCGGGGTCAACGCAGCATATTTGTTCGCCTTGCCGGCCGTCGCGCTCATCGCGATCGTTGTGCTAGCTCCGATCGCCGTCGTGATCCTGCTGAGTTTCTCGAACTACAGCCTCGGAGCAACCGACTGGTCTCTTGTGGGGATTGGCAATTATGCCCAATTGGTCCACGATCGCAGTTTCTTGAATGCGCTCTCAAACACGGCTCTTTATGTTTCCGTCGTGGTGTCGATGTCGGTACTGCTGGGTTTGCTCCTCGCGATCCTGGTCCATGGCACCGGCCGTCTGAGGCGGCTCTATGAGGTCATCTTCTTCCTGCCTGTCGCCAGCACGCTCGTTGCGCTGGGGCTTGTATGGAAGTTCATGCTCCATAGCCGCATTGGGCCGATCAACGAGTTGATCGCCGCCCTTGGCCTCCAGCGCATCGACTTCTTCAACAACCCATCGATCGCGATTTTCGCGCTTGCCGCGATCGGTGTCTGGCACTTGGTCGGCTTCAATATGATCCTGTTTCTGGCCGGGCTCACCGGTATCCCGCGGGATCTTTATCAGGCGGCTGCGATCGATGGTGCCGATGGCTTTTGGGACCGCCTGTTTCGCGTCACATGGCCGATGCTCGGGCCGACGACCATATTCGTGACTATTACGTCGACGATTACTGCCTTCCAGGTCTTCGACACTGTCGCCGTGATAACCCATGGCGGACCGGCGGGATCGACCGATGTCATCCTCTATCAACTCTACCAGGCGAGCTTCCAATATTTCGAGACTGGCTACGCCTCGGCGCTAACCGTCGTCTTCCTGATCATCATGATGGCGATCTCGGCTGTGCAGATCTTTGCAGCGCGGGGGGTCCACTATTCATGACCTCCGCCAAACTTGACGTGTCTACCCAAGAGCTTCGCGCGCCGTCCTTGGCCCCGTCTCTCGCCGCTGCGGTCAGACACGGACTATTGCTGATTTTCGCGGCGATCATCCTTCTTCCGTTCGCCTGGATGATCCTCGCAGCGGTAAAGGATCCGTCAGACATTTTCTCCGATCCGTTCTCGCTCGATCCGGCGAAGCTGCGGGCTGTCGAGAACTTCAGCAAGGCCCTGACCGCCGCGCCGATGGGCCTGTTCATGCTCAACAGCCTGATCGTGGTCGTCGGGGTTCTGAGCGTACAACTTATCACCTCCGTTGCCGCAGCTTATGCTCTCGCGCAATTGAAGTTCCGCGGACAAACACTGCTATTCGGGCTTGTGTTATTTGCGCTGTGCATTCCGGTTCAGGTCCCAGCCCTGCCCATGTATATCGCGCTTGCGAAACTCGGGCTTCTCAACAGCTATTTTGCGCTGATGTTCCCCTGGTTCTTTTCGGCTTTTGCGATCTTCCTCTTCCGCCAGCACTTCCGCACGTATCCCCAGGAAATCATAAATGCCGCCAGGATTGACGGGTTCACGGAAATCGAGATCGTGCTCCGACTCATCGTTCCAAGCGCTCTGCCAGCGATAGCCGCGTTCTCGGTCTTCTCGGTGACCGCACATTGGAACGATCTATATTGGCCTCTGATCGTCGTCAACGTGACCGAGAAGATGACCGCCCCTTTGGGCTTATTGAACTTCCAATCGGCAGAAGGCGTCAGCTACGGGCCTCTCATGGCGGCCGCC
Source organism: Mesorhizobium sp. WSM4840 (assembly GCF_055811755.1). NCBI lineage: Bacteria > Pseudomonadati > Pseudomonadota > Alphaproteobacteria > Hyphomicrobiales > Phyllobacteriaceae > Mesorhizobium > Mesorhizobium sp. WSM4840. The sequence goes on along the minus strand of NZ_JBVVQD010000047.1, from coordinate 12,459 downwards.
ACCATCATCACCTCGCCGCTAGTTTGCGTTTTCCTTCTGGCGAGGCGGTATTTTGTCGAAGGAGTGACGATGACCGGAGTGAAGTAACTTCCAATTCCGGGCCAGGCGGGACGTCTGGCTTCAGACCCAAGGCTGCACCGCCGCACCCAACAAACATAACTGTTTTTTTATCAACTCAGCGAAAAGGAATATCGCGATGAGACAAACTTTGACTTTCCTGTTGGCTGCCGGCCTCACGGCTGTCGCCGGACTTAGCACCGCTCCGGCGCGTGCCGAGACCACTCTCGAGGTCGTACATGCCTACGGAGCGTTCCGCGAACGCTTCTACCAGCCGCTTGCCGACGCGTTCATGAAGGATCATCCCGACATCAAGATCAAGTTCCGCGCCCCGGCGACGGATTATTATGAGGGGCATCTGGCCGTTGCCCGCGAGGCCATGACCGGACAGACGCCAGACATTTTCTTCGCCGGGACGAACCTGCTACCTGATCTCGTGTCGACACTGGCCCCACGTAATCAGATCACCGACATGAAGCCTTTTCTCGAAAAGGAGGGCCAGACGTGGGTCGAAGAGAACTATGACGCGAACGTGCTTGAGCTTGGACGCATTGACGGCCACCAATGGGGCCTTCCGTTCAACGCATCGACTCCAATTGCCTACTTCAACGCCGATCTCATTCAGAAGGCGGGCCTCGATTCCCAGCACCTCCCCAAGACCTGGGACGAGTTCATCGAAGCTGCAAAGAAGATCAAGCAGGCCAACAGTGACGTCGACGGTATGCAGATCAACCTGGCCCTCGGCGACTGGTTCTGGCAGGGCATGGTCTACAGCTATGGCGGCACGATGATGAGCCCCGACAAGACCAAGGTCACCTATGGTGATGAGGCGGGCCTGAAGGCAGCAATGACTGTTCGTCGCCTTGTTGAAGAAGTGGCTATGCCCTGGATTGATGAAGATGCTGGCATGGCGCAGTTCGCGGCCGGCAAGCTGGGCATTTTCATCGGTTCGACTGCCGACATCCGTACTATGGACGATGCCATCGGCGGCAAGTTCAAGTTGGTCACCGGGACATTCCCGATGGGAGCCAAAGACGGCCATGTGCCGACCGGCGGCAACTTCGCAACGATCCTGACGCAGGATCCGGAAAAGCAGAAGGCGGCATGGGAGTTTGTGAAATTCTTGACCAGCCCCGGCGGTCAGAAGGTGACTGTCCTCGGGTCTGGCTATATGCCGACAAACAAGCAGGCTCTCAAGAATGAAAATCTCGGTGAGTTTTACGCTTCGCATCCCGAATGGAAGACCAGCTTGACGCAGTGGCCGATTGCTGTGGCCTCGTTTGGCTATCCGAATGGCAAGAGCATTAAAGTCTGGAAGGCCCAGTCCGAGATCCTGTTCCGGATCGGGAACGGCGATGTATCGCCAGCAGACGGCCTGAAGGAAATGGTGCAGTCGACAGAAGCCATCATCAAGAATTAAGCCAGGTCAAGAACGGGGAGGGGCTCTGCTCCTTCCCGTTTCGCAGTTTCGCCTCCTTCGAAGGTCAGTACAAATGTTGAAAATTATCCACGTCAGTGACACACATATTGCACCCGCCGGCCAGTTGGTGGTTGGTCTTGATCCGCACGAGCGCCTTAGGCAGGTTGTGCATGCCATCAACACGAATCATGGGGACGCCGCACTTTGCGTCATCACAGGTGATCTGACTGATCGTGGCGATGAAGCCTCCTATCGGGTGTTTCGCGACATCGTCAGTGAGCTCAAGATCCCATATCGTCTTCTGCTGGGCAACCATGACAACCGCGCCAATTTTCGGCGGGTCTTCGCAGATGCGCCTGTCGATACCCACGGCTTCGTTCAGACTACCGCCGACTTCGGCGACATCAGGTTGATCTTCCTCGACAGCCTTCACGACGATCATCCGGGACTGGGGCGTCTATGCAACGAACGTCTGCAATGGTTGGAGGCAGCCCTGAAGGAGACTGCAGCTGCCGGACGCAGGTCGGTCGTCTTTGTGCACCACCCCCCTTTCTCTGTCGGCGTGAAATTGTTCGAAGAAATGCTGATCGAAAACCCGGAGCCTTTTCTGAACCGGATCATTGCCGATAAGTCGCTGATGCACCTTGCCTTCGGCCACCTGCATCTCACGACGGCGGGCTCCTGGAACGGCGTTCCCTACAGCTGCAACCGTGGCGTCGCGCATCGCATTGCTTTGAGCCTCGAAGACAGCGTCGCCGAGTTCATCCAATCGGAGCCGACCTTCGACGTGATGCTCATCTCAAGCTCAGGTGTTCTTGTGCATCATACTGCGCCTGTAGCGGATATCGACGTTATCGCGCGGGAATATGCGACGGAAGACGGTCAGGGGCGTCTCGTCATGATATGATATGCGAGCATTAGTGGTACTCAGCCCGCCAGCCATCGTTGAGGCGAGAACCATGGTCATAATGAACCCTAACCGAAAACGTTGCGGAAGGCGCCGCGACGCAGATCTGTCGTGTGGTTACCTTTCTTCATTTCATCCATTTCGGCTCGCGCGACAGGAAGCCGTTCGGCAGCTTTCGCCGCTTCCTACCCAGGCAATTCAAAACCCGTGCCAGTTCGGCGGTCTGGGATAATTGCAATTCTTTTCAAGCGGTTGACCGAAGGGATTTAAAAAATGGCCAAGCAAGTCCGTGTAGCGGACCCGACAAAGGGACAGGTGTGCAACAGCTCCTAACTTCTCGGTAGGCTCTGTTTCAAATATGGCTTTAGGTAGATTTCCGCTGCTGGCGGTCGCTTTGGCTCAAGCCTCTACTTTCTGAAGGCGGCTTCGAGCATTGCTTCCGACATCGTCGCCGGATGTTCCGAGCCACATATGCCTGGAAGGTGTGCCAGGTCGCCCCCCTCCATCGTGTCAAACACCCTGTCGACAAAGACGACAGGCACCTGCCCGATTGCGGACCCAGTCTCTGGAACCGGACTGATCACAGCGAATTTAGAAGAAGCCACGAAATCGTCGGACATCAGACAGCGCGCATAGCAGTCGAATGACGCGTGGATCCCGCTTCTCGCGGAGAATTCTACCCGCCATTCCTGGGAAGACGGTGGGCAACCGACACTACTGCCGGGTTTGTCGAGTGAGCGACACGGGTTGTTCGGCTTGGCTCCTGCTCCCACCATCATTCAAGTCATTGAATAGTATCAAGAACACTTATTCTGAGGCTTTCATGCGCAGTTGGCACGATTTTTGAAGCTTCCTCCTAGGAAGGCCGGCAGGAGCTGCCGATTATCTGGCCCTGCCGGCGGTCACGACCGGCCAGACCTTGCTGGTGACGCCCCATATCGTCGTTGCGGATCTGATCAGACAAGGCCTCCTGGAAGTGATTCCCGGCTCGCGTGCGCCGAGCGGCATGCTGGCCTATGCGGTCGACCGCAGCGGCAATCCGGCTCTCGCCCGAGCCTTCTGCCGTTGGCTTACCCGGCTCTGCCGGAAAAAAGACGGAGGAGGAGAACACCGGGAAAATCGTCGATCGAAAATCTGCAGCATGCCTGCGGCCGCATTCTCGCCGCCTGCGAAGCCCTTTCGGAAAGTGAGAAGACCTATAAGCAAAGCAAAGCAACTGCGTGAGCGCATGGCCGATCGCGGCCTCGTCCACATCATGGCGGCCCATAGCCCGCTATCGGCCATCCTGGCCGAGGAGGCCGGCTTCGACGGTCTGTGGGCGTCTGGCTTCGAGCTTTCGGCGCTTTACGGTCTTGCCGATATGAGCCTGATCACGATGACCCAGCATCTCGATATGCTGCGGGCGATCGCCAATCAATCGTCTCTGCCGATCGTCGCCGATATCGACACCGGCTACGGCAACGCCCTGAATGTCATCCACGCCATCCGCGAATACGAAAAGGCGGGGACGGCTGCCGTCGTGATCGAGGACAAGACCTTTCCGAAGGTCACCAGCCTTGCGGCCGACGGCCGTCAGGAGCTGCTTCGGATCGAGGAATTCCGGGGCAAGATCGAAGCTGCGGTCTCGACGCGCAGCGATCCGGACTTCCTTGTCATCGCCCGCACGGAAGCCTTGATCGCGGGGCTGGGCGAAGACGAGGCGCTGAAGCGCGGCATGGCCTATGCCGAGGCCGGCGCCGACATGATCTTGATTCACTCCAAGAAGAAGGATCCGGCCGAAATCGAGAGCTTCTCCCGTGCTTGGAAAGGGTCTGTCCCGCTAGTCATAGTCCCCAACGCTTATCCGGAACTCGACGCCACGCGCATCCGCGCACTAGGCAACATCAAGATGACGATCTACGGCAACTATGGTATCCGCGCCGCAACGACTGCGATGCAGGATGCTTTCCGGCGGATCATCGCCGATGGCGGCGTACAGAACGTCCACAAAGACATCGTGCCCGTCGAAGAAATCTTCCGGCTTCAGAAGATGGACCAGGTCAAGGCTGACGAAAAGCGGTTCCTGGCCTGACACTGTCTGCGCCGAGCTGAAGCACTCGAGAACCTGCAATCGCTGCGTTCCCGTTGATGGTGGCCGAGCCAGGCGGTCGTCAACTCGGCTCCATATTAGGATCGTAACGATGCTTGACCTGATCATGCCGGAGTTCTCCGGCGGCGAAGCACAGGTCGTCGGAATCGAAATCGAAGACTAGGCCGTCACCAAAAAGTCATAGAATGGCGGACAGTGGTGGGAAGCGGAATGGCAGGTTTCGGGCGGCGGAGTTGGGAAACCTGCCCTTCATGTGACCAACGAGGTGGTGCATGCTCGCGTCGACCGCCGGGCGACGAGGAGATCGGTCATTATATACGGTCGTTCTGACGAGAGACTGGAGCGTTTCAGTCTCTCGACCCAAGCTCTATCATGTCGCCCCTAGAGGAACTTCTCAGCCAGTTCGCGCTTTCCGCGAGGGTCAGTGTGTGTGATCTTCTTTTCGCTTGGATAAAAAAAGCCTGACACGTAGAGGTCATATTTGCCGATCTCGACACGCACCGATAATTCTTGGTTGTCATTCCAAGTGTCGCGCAAAGTCGCCTTGCAGGTCTCTCCCCGTATCTCGAAGATAAACGAACCGTCAGTCCTATCCCAATTATTCACTGCCGTGCGGATGAGCAAGTCGCTGATTGCGTCCCGCTTCTTCCGGGAGAGCATGTCCAGCGACGATTCCTTGATCGGTCCGAACATGCCGCTGGCGTTCATTGCCTCAAGGATCTTACGCATGTGAACGCCAGTGTGCTGGTTCACAAACAGGGAGGAGCGCGACCCGTGCGGGCTTCCTAGAATGTTCGAGCGAATGTTCCACCACGTCTCGGCAACCTGCGCACCGCTCGCTTCGCCAGCAGTCTGCTGTGCGAACCATACGAGAGCGTCCCGACTGCGTATGGTACCATCGGCTTCAAGGCTCACGTTCGTGGCGACGACAACAACAGGATGGGCGTTGTCCGAATAAAGAGGCTGCTCAAGCCGCCGTGCCTGAAGCCTCGGCACCTGGCTGACGACGTCCACAAGCCTGTCCGCTCCATCCTCCGGATAAGGACAAGTGACGAACCCGCGCACGAATTCCGTCGTATGATCGATTCCCTCGTAGACCTTCACCTGCGAAAGACTGGAGATTTGCTCCGCCCCATTGCGGGGGGGCGCTGTCAGAAGAGGATGCCAGTCGGGATACTGGTCGATTGCATTTCCCAATTCCTCGATCAGCACTTCGACCTGCTTGCGGCCCATTTCAGGATCGCGCAGATTCTTCGTGAGATACGCGATCGCCTTCGCATTTTGCTGTGCAGCCACGGTTGGTGAGCGGAATTCCATAAAATCTACCGTTCTCGTAAATTAGCATATTACGTGAGGATGGTATTTTACGTCAATTGTCAATATCGCGTGAAAGCCTGAGCCTGGCGGCACAGGAGGGATGATAGGCGACTGCTAGTAGTGTGGTGCTACGCGGGTCCGTTCATAGCCCCGCTTCCGCTGTTCATGGGGAGCCGAACAGTTGGCAAATTTCGCCTGGCGACCAGAGTGGCCGGGGCGGCGACAATGGGGTCAACACCAGACCGGCAGGATCGGGGTGGATACCTGTCTGACGGCTTTTGGGCGCCGAAGTTAGGAAGCGGCTCTAGCTACAGCCGAATACCGCCATCGCACTTGCTGTACACAGTCCATGGTCCTTCACGGTACATCCATGCACGCGGGAGAGGATGGGAACCGCCACCGAGGAGCCTTGCCGTCGATGCGCATGACTGCATCATGGGTTCGGATCGCTGCGATCCGCGAATACAAGGTTGTGGCGCCTTTGCCGTCACGCCAGGCACGCTCCCCTCAGGTCGCCCTTGCGCGACAATCGCCGATCGGCTCCCGCCCAGACCCAGACCCGTCGATACTCCAATGCGAGGACTATCATGACGTCCCTTCCCGGCAATGATAGCGCCGAGCTCGAGCCTGTCCAGGACGCTGCGCGCTGGCTGCGCCGGTGCCCCGCAAGCGGGGCATCCTGGACAGGCTCTGCGCGCGGCGCTCCGCCAGAAAGTAGGTCGGGACGGAGGGATGGCCGCAAACCGTCGAACAAAGGGATGCCCATCGAAAAAATATCCCCTTGACAGCAAAAGCCCCATACAAAGGCGCCACGCTGGGCAGTGGCTGAATATCGCTGACGGAAGCGTTCTTTCCCCGTAGTGACGCTAAACGCGACGATGTCGCCGTCCTCCGAACCGGAGAGGACAAGGTCCCCCTTCCAGGCGGCAAGACCGCGGATGTTTTTCAGCGGGTATGGGCTTGGAATAGGGTTAGCAGATTTAAGGTCTACCGCCCGCAGCAAAGTCAACGATTGATAATTCCGTTTCCACACCAAGGCGAAGCCGTTGGCATGGCCGGTAACGACCAGATCGTCGCCTAGATAGTGGAACTGGGTTGCGCTGTTGGCAACGCCGTACGTGACATCATAGCCTATAGGGAGAGGGGCATCGAACGCTCCCTTCCCGGTACGTCCCCAAAGCGCCAGCTCATTCTCACCATTTGAATAAAGGATCGTCCTCTCGTCCAGCGCGACTACAAGCTCAACACCGGCGCCGCCTGCGGTTGCTTGTGTTTGAAGCAGGACTGGCGTCCACTCACCGGCACGCTGTGTCCTAAAGACCGATACGGAGCCATCCCAACGTCCGACGACAAAGGTTTCGGAATCGATCCAATCAACCATTTGAGCGCGGGCAAATTCAGTGGAGGCAGGCCTCAGCTCTGACGGCTGTGAAGAGCCAGGCTGAGTCGAGTGTCCAAGTACCAAGGAGGTCAAAAGAGCCAGCCAGAGATACTTCATGCTTGCCTCGAATATGCCGACCAACTCATTGAACCAGTAGCCTTCTCGATGTGCCTTTGGGATATTCCCATAAGGCGGCCAACTCGGGAATGGAGTGACAGGTTGCCTTGATGGCATTGTGAGGCTCTTCCGATCCGTTTGTACAGATAGGGCGGACCGTTTTTTTGGAACATTAATATTCTTTATGGTCTTGCGGCTGGGCGCGTTGTTCTATCCTATTGTTGATTTCGAGAGATGGGCACAAGTCATTGATTTCAGGGGAGGGTGAAAATGAAACACCGCCTGGTCTGCATTCTGACCACCGGAGTGTTCCTGCGGTTCCAGCCTATGTTCACGCAGCCGAAAAGCTGACAATTCCCCAGATTCAAGGTTCAACGCACATCTCTCCCCATGCTCGATCGACGGTGATCATCGAGGGAGCCGTGACCCACATTTCGGCAACAATTTCATTGTCCGAGATGAAGCGGGGGATGGCAACGACGCAACTTCGGACAGCATCATCGTCCGGCGCACTTGACCCTGGGTGACCGGGTGCGTGTGGAGGGCGTGGTTCGCGAGTTCAATCAGAACGATGAGCCGCGGACAACAACAGATATCAATGATGCCGTATTCCAGAGACTTTCTTCAGGCGCGCCTCTACCGCCTGTGGTCATTGGAGCGGCTGGCAGGTTGCCGCCGACCGATGTTCTCTTCATTTCGGAACACAGCGCCGACCCGGAAAACTCTGGCGCCGGTTTCTACGAGAGCCTGGAAGGCACGTACGTCCAGATCGACTATCCGGTTGTCGTTGGTCCGACTAACGACTTTGGCGAGTTCTGGGTCGTCGCCGACGGTGGCGCCGGCGCTTCCGGAATGAACTCGCTCGGCGGCATCACCGCTACACCCGGCGACGCCAATCCTGAGAGAATCCAGATTCAGGTGACGGACGCTCAGAAGCCGCAATTCCAACACGCGTTGGGTGACACGTTTGTCAGTATCGAAGGATACGTGACCTACGATCGCGGGCTTTATGAAATTCGGCTGGCAAACACCACCGGCGCCAATCCAAAAGCGTGGGCGCCCGAACCTATCGGAGAGGCACAGGAAGACAATGTGCTGACGATCGCTGGCTACAGTGTCGAGAATTTGGATCCCGTCATCGAGGCTGTCGACAAGACGCCCGTCAACGATCCGGATGACGATGTCGGCGTTGGAAAATTCAGTTCGATTGCAGAACACGTTGTCAAGCTTCTAGGCTCGCCCGATATCGTCGCGCTGCAGGAAATGCAGGACAACGACGGTGGCCAATATGGCGAAGTGGTCGCGGCCGACCAGACGCTCAAACTTCTGATCGACGCAATCGCTGCGGCGGGTGGTCCGGCCTATCAGCCGCTCTCTATCGACCCGCTCGATGACACGTCAGGAGGCCAGCCCGGAGGCAACATCCGGGTCGCCTACCTCTACAATCCCGCACGCCTTACCCCCGACGCCTCGACACCAAAGCAGATCGATGCACCTGCTTTCGGCCGGAGCCGTCTGCCCTTGGTCGCGTCGTTCAGATTCCGCGGCAGCGAAGTAACCGTCATCCGTCGTATGAACTGGATCCCTCATAGTGCGTCGCAACATTTTGATGCTGCACTGCGGAACTTTGCGGTAAAGCGGGAGTTCTCTGTGCTTCTAGCAAGCGAGGGCTCGATGAGGCGCTACAAGATTCTGCCGTCGGAATCAGGGCTGTGGTCTGTGATCGATAGCCTGACAGGGCTTCCCGCCGAGAGATACGGTCGGCCGCTCACCGGGCTGACCCGGTACGAGGCCGAAGAGGCTGCCTTTAACCTCAGCGAGAGCACTCCGCCATGGATGGCCTTGGTCAGACGTCGCAGACGTTAATCAAGGCTGCCGATTCCACGGATGGTCGGACGCGATGCGCCTCCCACTCCATCACACCCGTTCGCGTAACCTCTCACCTCTTCCTTCTGGATGCGTGCGTCATGGCAGGGGGCGCATGTGCTCCCCAGTTCGCCCTGGCATAAGAGCCGGACCGTCGCGGTGCGCCACCAGATGGTTGGCGACCGTGGCCGGAACCGTCGCCCGTTCTCTTGCCGATGAAGTGCGGGGTGCCCGACACTGAAATGGCGCGCGAGCTCCCGAACCTTCTGCCGATCCTGACACGGGCGATCGACTGGAACCTCATCGAGCAGCAGTATGACGAGTTGATCAAATATGCGGCGGCCCTGCAGCACCGCACGGCCGATGCGGAATCGATCCTGCGCCGCTTTGCGCGGGCGAGCGTGCAGCGCCCGAGCTACAAGGCGCTGGCCCAACTCGGCAAGGCAATCAAGACCATTTTTCTCACCGCTATCTCGGCTCGGAAGCCTTCCGGCGCGAGATCCACGAAGTGTCGCTTGGCAGTTAATAGGGTTCTTCCTCAATTTGTGTGGCGCGGCGGCAGCATTCGCGCTCTCAGCAATTCGGGACCCGCCCGGCCGTACATCGCGCGCTTGAGGGTCTTGAGGCGGTTGATCTGGCCTTCGGCCTGTCCGTTGCTCCAGGGTAGCTCGACGGCGTTGTTGACGGCATTGATGTCTCTGCGCAAAACACGGGCGAACCGCATGATCGGAATGAGTTCGGAGTCGATTGCGTCGTCGATCCACGCATCCAGTGCGTCCGATTTCTTGCTGCGAAGGATCCCGTTGAATCGCATCGCCAGGCGTCGCATCTCGGCGAATGCTTCAGACCCCTGCTTCAGGGCATCGACCTTTCTTGCCTGTCGAGGTGTCAACAGGCCACGTGGCTTGATGCAAAGCGCCGCGGCAACAACTGGCGAGATAGCATGACCGGTAAGCGCCCGTCTCGCGTATCCCGTCCCTCGGCGATCAGAAACTCCACTACAGGTGAACGGCTATGGGAATTTGCATCTCCAAATCCTCCGGATCGACTCGACATGCCACATATGACACGGAAGAGTCGCCGCGAGAATCCACGGCGTCGGGCTTTGAGAGCAGCATATCAGCGCTGAGGGTCTCCCTGGGCACGCCTGCCGACAGGTTGCGACGGGGCGGAGATGCGCCTCTGGAGCCACATCAGATCCAGCAGGCCGCCTACCATATGGGAGCGTGTGTCGTCGGTGACGACGTCACGAGCCCGATAAGACTCGCGACAGCGGGGCAAACAGTTCACGACGTCCGCCTGCTGCTCAAGCATGGCCGGGGAAACGTTAAGGTGGACGACATTCCCTCTCACGGCCACAACGGCATCGGATCGTCGGTTGCAATGATGGGAGCAGACGACGACAATAAGGTTGCAGTGGCCGTAGTCATGGGAGCGGCGTGCTGCAATCAGACCGCTCCCCTTTCCGCTATCGTCCACGCCCCACACATGGCGGCCGACGAGCGGAGTATGACCTCTAGTGCTTCCGTGTCAATGAAAGAGATAACCGACGAAGGTGATGAGATCCCAGTCAAGACGGGTCACATTTGGAACGAACTGCGGCGCGGAAGCCGCGACCCGAGGTCGACCGTGGTCATGGATGCCTGGGCCAACGGTCCCGCTGTTCGGTTGAAAGACAGCGCATGGAGCGGAGAGCCGGCCAAGGAAGGTCATTGGTCGATGGACAAAAGCACCGCCGAATTCCTGAAAAACCGTGTTGAGGGGTTGATTCCGTTCGTGCATCCGGACACAAATGAACACACTGCCAACGATTTGCGCCGGAGGCAAAACGCACCCGTATCGTGGAAAAAATATGCAGAAGTACAAGTGATCTCACCCGAGTTCGCCGATAGTGTACGCAACGCATTGTCCCGTGTTCCTGAAGACCAACAAAGGGAAATCGCATCACTGATGATTCAGGAAGCCTACGGAATGGATCCTTCCTCGTGCACGCACCAAGACGCAGTGGAATCAGTTCTGGTGGCCGCCAACCAACTGGACTCGCTGCCCCGGCCTCCTGTCGAGCCGCCGGAATTGGCGGCGTATCACCAGTTCGACGCAAATCAACAGGCCCAAGCTCACGCAGTTCCCGGCATGCAAGATATCTTGCCGCACATGCCTCCGCCGCAGCATGCAGCAGAGGAACGGAATGCGAATCTGGACGGCCACATAGCAGGTCTTGAGGCTGAAGTCCGTGCGACAGGTGCGCAAATCTCCTATGAACAGCTGCAGCGGGGTGGTCTAGTCGGGCAGGCCATAAACCACGACTTCAGTCACGCTCGAGACGACCTGATGGCTGCCTCGAGAAGCAGAGATCGCTCCGGCCGTTGAGGTCTCGGCCATAGTACAGTGACGCTTTTCTCCCCGAATTCCGTTCACGGCCTTGCCGTTTCCAATTCGCTGGCCGTTGACGTACCTGCTTAGTGTAACGTTCAAAGACCACGCCTGCCGGGTGGTGCGATGCAACCATTGCACCACCCGCTGCGGCATCGATCTGTCGAGCGTCGGCATCGCGCGACGTCGGTTCGGTGTCTGAGAAAAGCGCAGCATCAGCACGGCTAATTCGGCCATGGAACAATGTCTTCTACAAAAACGACGTCCCCCAACATAGCCATTAGCATCGCGTGCTCACTCGCCTTGGGGTTCTGTGCGGCAAGTCTGTACGCAACCTTCCGCCACGGGGGTAGCGGCGAGGCTCTGATGGCGTTTGATGTCCGTGCCTTTTGGTTTGAGACGCCCTTCTATTTGGGTTTCGCAACCCCCGTTTTCTATCAGGGCGCGGCTATCGTGCTCTCGACATCCGCGGTTGTCTTGCTGATTCAGCAGTTCGTATTGCGCCGCAAGCTCGAACACCACGGGACCGCTCGTTGGGCTCGAGTGGATGAAATGCGACGCACGGGATATCTGCGACGATACCGTGGCGTGACAGGGCCGGTCTTCGGGAAGACGAGTGGTCCTTTCTGGCCTGGCTATTACCTGACCAATGGCGAGCAGCCTCACAGCCTCATCGTTGCGCCGACCCGCGCTGGCAAGGGTGTCGGCATAGTCATTCCAACGCTACTTACATTTAAAGGCTCTGTGATAGCTCTGGACGTCAAGGGGGAGCTCTTTGAGCTCACATCGAGGGCGCGTAAAGCCGCAGGCCACGAAGTGTTCAAATTCGCGCCACTGGATTCAGAGCGGCGCACAAACTGCTACAATCCACTGTTGGATCTCATAGCACTGCATCCACAGCAGCAATTCACCGAAGCCCGCCGCTTGGCCGC
>NZ_JBVVQD010000046.1:0-38544 GCF_055811755.1 Mesorhizobium sp. WSM4840 | reverse complement strand
CGCCCACCCTGTGCCTGGTGAACGACTGATCGCCCGCCGTGCCGAAAGGTGCGGCGGGCTTTTTGACTTCCGTATGGAACACCGGCTCGGGGAGGGCGTTCGGCTTCCGCAGCATCTTCTCCTCTCCCGGAGGCGCGGGCTTTTCGAGCGGTGGTTATCTGGTTGACAGGCCCGGTTGGGAGATAGCCAACAAACCGTGCTACATGGGCGATGAAATTCCCCCGCCCGGCGTACGACCTTGCCAACACATTGAGCGAGATCGGGCTGGCGCGGGCGCTACGTGCCACCCTTGCGCATCAGAGGGCGCGAATGATCGCCTTACTTAGCGATCTGCCCAAACCCGAATGGAAGCCAGAGATGCCGCCGCCGTCCGCGCTCATTTGCGAGCTGCCGGCGCTGCCCAGCCGTAGGCGTTGACTGATTTTTTCCGTTCCGGAAAATGCTGATGCATGTCGCGCAAAAGTGTACAGCGGTTTTGCGATAACGACATGCATAAAACAGCAACCTAAAGCGTCGCACGAGGCCGGTCAAACGCGACGCGCTTTAAGGCTTGCCTGTCGCAACCGATGGTAGTAGATTGATATGATTAATTCTAAAAGTTGAGCAGATGTGACAGGTTACTGGGTGCCATGGGCGAGCGCGGTGAGGAATACCTCCCTGAATGGATTGCAGGCCATCTGTCCGATGATCCGGTAATTGCCGGAGACATCTCGGCCAGAATTTGGAACATGAAGAACGTTGGGCTCCCGTCCCGTGGGATCAGGAGAAGCCAGCGGAAAGAAGCGTTGATCGAGGGCGGAGGTGAAGCTTTGGAAGCTCAGTCGACTCGCGCGATCACCGTCATCTTCCCAGACTCAACACCCATCATGCTACTGGCTGTCTTGGCGCTTTCTGTGCTGCTGCTCCTGGGCGTGGCAGGGTCCGGGCTATTAGATGAGGCGGTTGCGTCAAGGCTCTGATGGAAAGCGAGTTCGAACTGCTTGCTGTCGAGCGCGGAGAGGCAAGCCCGCATTTGCGCTCGTGGGCGAACCGGGCACCCGGAAATATGTCGGCAGTGCCTTCGTCAGCGTCAATCGCGAGATGCGCGAGCGGCTTTGGAAGCGCGTCCAGGAGCATGCCGGCGAGGCACCCAAGGACATGAAGAAGCGGCCGGCAACGCAGTGGGTGAAACCGGGCATGAAAGCCTGCGTGAAGCACTTGCGCGGCGAGGACGATCTTCGGCACGCCTTGCTTCCCAAAGCTTTGGGAAGACCAGGTGCGACGTGACTGTTTTCGCTCGTTAAAAATTGAGTATGGACTCTGATCCTGACAGGATTATGAATTATCCGGGCGCCGTTGTCGGGATGTCAGCGCACACCGTGCTCCTGCCCATCAAAGGAGGAGGACATGAGAAAGCCTCTGGCGCTCATCTTTGAGGACGAGCCGATGATCGTTATCGATATCGAGGCGTCACTCAGAGAGGCTGGCTTTACGGTGGCCTCAGAGCCAAGTTGCAGTCGTGCACGACTAATTTTGGCCCTTGTTGAGCCGGACGTCGTCATCCTGGACGTGCTCTTGCAGGACTGCATCAGCTCTTCGGTTGCTGAAGAACTCGTGGCCCGTAATGTCCTTTTGTAATTTACAGTGCCACGGACATCGAGGGCCGCGGTGAGGCTTTCAAGGCCGGTACTTTTGTCGCGAAACCTGCGGACGAATCCGTGCTTGTAGCTTTGGCGGATTCCATGGCTAGGGCATCCACGGCTGCGAGAACGCTTCGAGAAAGCTCGAGAGACGGGTGAGTGCTCTAAAATCCGCTGTCAGAAACTCAAAACCGCGCGACCGGCTACACCGAACGCATAAAGAGGCGACGAACCGCGCTGCGCCCCCGGCATGAGGCTCCACATCAGGCATCTCCGTGACGAGGAAGAACTGCGCCACGCCTCGGTGCTGGGCTCCAGCGACGAGGACGCCTCGGTCGCGCTCGCACGGACCACCCGCCAAATCGAGGAATGGCGGGTGGTCCTTTATCAGCGCAGGAAGGGACTTAGCTGCGCAGATCTCAGTTTCGTTCTTCGGTCCAATTCGTCAAAGTCCGATTATCCCTAGCTAACGACCATTCCAATCGCCAGGAACGCGGTGGAGACGGCCTCCGGAGCGAGCAACCAGCGGGCTCGGTGAACGCTATTTTCCATGGGCTCTCCCATGAACTCAAAGCGAGCAACTACTACGAGCAGCCGCCGTTCCGGGTGGCGCGATGTCCGGACTATTACGCGAAACCAGGTGAGACTTAGGTCCCGTCTCGGATCAGACCGAAGCCCAGCCAAGGAACGTTTGCAGCTGCCTGAGGTTTGAAGAGCCTGGCGCGAAGACGATGCCGTTCAGCGCAGGGAGGAGTATGATCATCATGTCGAACCGTGAGATTGGAGCGTCCCAGGCGCTGCGAATGCGCGTGGCCGACCTCAATGAGAGGATGCGCGGCGCCCGGATTACCGAGAGTGAACTGAAGACCTTTCGAAAGGTCGCGGCCGTCATGGAGGGCGGCAAGGGCAGAATCGATGCCGACGATTTGATTGCCGCATCCTTCGTCGTCGAGACGCTGGACTAGCCAAACCGCCTACAAGCTCTCCAGAATGCGAGGCGCTGCAATGTCCCTCTCTCCCAGCCTATTCTCTGTTGGCCTGACTTTCCAATGCCCGCAATGCGACTTCGCCGTTATCAAGAACGGCAGCTGGTTTCAGGTCGTTTCCCACTACAGGTGTGAGGGATGCGGACGCGAGATCCGGATTACCTATCGCGACAAGATTGCGATCTTCCAGAAGCACGCGCACTTGGCCATGCCGCCGCCGGGAGCGCGGTAGATGCGACAGATGTGCAGACCCCTTCACCGGATGTGAGCTCGAATTGCTGGGGTCGAGTGCGAGGCGCCGGCATTCGCTCTGATGGGCGAGATCGGCACGCGCAAGTATGTCGGCTCGGCCTTCACTGATTCCAGCCGCGCGATGGTATCACCAATCGCCCGGGCGCCTCGGTAGACAGGATTCGCCGACGTCGCGGGCATCTCTTGTGCTTGCGTTCATTCATGTCGCAGTGAGGAGGGGCATTGGCGATTCGCCAATGGCGGGGCAGGGCGGATCTGAACGGGGCTTTTCCACGAATGACATTGATGGGCGCGGCGGCACTGCTGATCCTGATCCTGACCTATGCCGGCGTCGCCGTCGGCAGGTTCCCCGGCTTGCGCCTCGACCGGGCAGGCATTGCGCTGCTCGGCGGTGCGGCGATGATCGCCATCGGCGCGCTCAGCCCGGAGGATTCCTACCGTGCCATCAATTTCGATACCATCACGCTGCTGCTCGGCATGATGATCGTTGTGGCGCATCTGAAAGTGTCGGGCGCTTTTCGCGCGCTCGGCGCCGTCGCCATCGAGCACGCGCACGCGCCGTTCATGCTGCTGGTGATGGTGACGCTGCTGACCGGCGTTCTGTCAGCGTTCCTGGTCAATGACGCGATCTGCCTGGTCATGGCGCCGATCGTCGTCCACGTCACCCGCGTCATCAACCGCAACCCGCTTCCCTATCTGATCGCTACCGCCACGGCGTCGAATTGCGGCAGCGTCGCCACCATCACCGGCAACCCGCAGAATATGGTCATCGGCGCGCTGTCGGGGATATCCTATCCGGCCTTCTCGGCAGCCCTGGCGCCGGTCGCGCTATTCGGCCTCATCGCCGTCATCGTCATAGTACGGATCGTCTATCGCGCCGAATTCGCGCGCAAGGCCGAGCTCAGCCCCGAGGTCTATCGCGGCCGCATGCTGCCGGGACAGGTGGTCAAGGCCGTGGTCGTCTGCATCGGACTGGCGATAGCCTTCTTTGCCGGCGTCCCGGTTGCCAAGGCGGCGCTCATAGGCGGCGCCATTCTTCTCGTGACCCGCGCAATCAAGCCGGCGCGCATCTACCGCGAGATCGACGGGCCGCTGCTGTTCATGTTCGCCGGCCTGTTCATCGTCGTCGCCGGCGCCGAGAAGACGCTGCTCAGCCCCGACATCGTCGCCTCGGCAAAAAACCTCGGGCTGGACGACGTCTGGCGGCTGTCCGGCTTCACCGCAGTGCTGTCCAACATCATGAGCAACGTTCCGGCCGTGCTGGCGCTGCGGCCGTTCATACCAGGCCTGGAAGACCCCGAGCGCGCCTGGCTGGTCGTCGCCATGAGCTCGACGCTGGCCGGCAATTTCACGCTGCTCGGTTCAGTCGCCAATCTGATCGTCGCCGAGTACGCGCGGGTCTCCGGCACACCACTGTCGTTCGCCGCCTTCTTCAAGGTCGGCTTGCCGCTGACGCTGGTCACGCTGCTTGCCGGGACGGCATGGCTGGCGCTCGGGTTTTAGGCCGCCGGCGCAGCAGCCTAGGCGGTTCAAGCGCAAGCCTGATCAGACTATTTGGCGTGGGTGGGCCAGAACGCCCAAATCAGCAAAGCTGCCAAAGCCAGCCAGAGCGCCACGACAAGAAACATCCCCGTCCTGCTTTGCGGGTGTTTTTCGAGCGCGGCAGCCCGCGCTCGAAACTCGTCCATCAGCGGCGGCGGAACAAGCCTTATGGCCAGGATTACGCCGAGCGGGACGATGATCAGGTCGTCGAGATAGCCGAGCACCGGAATGAAATCCGGGATCAGGTCGATTGGGGAAAGCGCATAGGCGGCCACCATCCCTGCAACAAACTTTGCAAACCAGGGCACCCGAGGATCGCGTGCGGCGAACCACAGGGCGACGACATCAAGCTTGATGTCGCGCGCCCGGCTCTTTGCCGCTTCCAGCCATGCTTTCATAGGGTTACTTTAGCACAGATTGTCGTCCGCCTGCATCCGAGCGGTTGCCGGTCGCGCAAAACCAGACCGTCCATAGCGCGTCCCAAAGGGCGTGCGGCGCTTTAGCACTCCGACGATTCGGTGCTGCTCGCCGGCTTCGCGCCCGAAACATAGGAGTCGAGAAAGTCCTGCGAGGCGACATCGTCGGCGAGGCTCCTCAGCTTTTCGGCCGCGGCCGCCCCCAAAATCGCCTCGACGCGCCGGTTGGCCTCGACCCACACGACATATGCCTGCTGGTATCGCGCTTTTCCGAGCGGCGTCAGTACAGCATGTTTCGTTCGCCGATCGTGGGTATCGTGGCGGACCTCGACCAGACCGTCTCGCACAAGCGGCCGCAGAGCGTGCGTCAGCGCTGAGATCTGGATCGCCAGGCGGCCGGCGAGGACCTGCAGCGTCGGCCCATCCTCGCCGTAAGCGGCCGCGAGCCCGTCGATCTGGCCGAGCAGAAGGGTTTGCGTTGACGTCAGCCCGGTTGGGACCAACGCCGCGTCATACAACTGGCCAAGCCGGCGCGCCGCACGGCGCAGCGACGAATTGATGCAAACGAAATCGCTCGGCATGCCGGGCGCTTCTGCATCTGGCTCGTCCCGATCTTCGAGCGTCGCAAACGATTCGACTGTTTTTTTCATCCTTACAAAATAGTTGAGGGCTGAAGCATTGCAAAGGGGCACAGATCTGGCTAGTTAGTTGAGCGCTCAACATTTGAGCGCTCAACATTCAGGAGATAACCCATGTCGAACTCCGCTTCCAAGCCGGTCGCCGTCGTCACCGGCGCCTCCGCCGGCATCGGCGCTGTCTATGCCGACCGCCTCGCTGCCCGTGGTTATGATCTTGTGCTCGTGGCGCGCCGCGCCGAACGCCTGAAAACCCTCTCGGCAAAGCTGTCGCGGGCCTATGGCGCCAAGGTCGAGGTGATCGGCGCCGACCTGACCAAGGAGGAGGGCTTGGCGCGTGTCGAGAAGGTGCTCGCCACTAACCCCGCCATCACCTTGCTTGTAAACAACGCCGGCAACGGCACGCTCGGATCGACGATAAACACGTCCGACGAGAATGCCGCGTCGACAATTGCGCTCAACATCACGGCGCTGACGCGCCTGACCCGAGCGGCGCTGCCGGCATTCCTGTCGCGCAACGCCGGGGCGATAATCAACATGGCCTCGGTCATGGCGCTGCACTCGCTGCCGATCACCTCTCTCTACAGCGGCACCAAGGGTTATGTGGTGAACTTCAGCCGTGGCCTGCAGGAGGAGCTTGCCGGAACCGGCGTCAGGCTGCAGCTCGTTCTTCCTGCCGCGACCGCCACCGAATTCTACGAGTTCGCCGGCATGCCGCTTTCAGCGTTCGACCCGGCAGTGGTGATGACCGCGGAAGACATGGTCGATGCGGCCCTGGCAGGGTTCGATCAGGGTGAAGCCATCACGCTGCCGTCGGTCCACGACCGCGCGCTTTGGGAAACCTATGACGCCGCCCGCGCCACCTTGTTCGCCGCGACGCAGACCGGCGAGCCGGCGCCTCGCTACCAGGCGGCTTGACGTCGCCGAACCGCCCTGCGAGCGCGCAGGGCGGTCTCCGCTGGCATGGCTAGGGCGACGTCACCGTCAGACGGCCTTTCATATTGGGATGGAAGCGGCAAAAATAGTCGACCGAACCTGCCGTCTTCAGCGTCAGGCTCGCCGATGTCTTCGGCGGGATCATCACCTCCCAGCCGCCTTTGACGGTCGCCGTGTGGGCGAACACGTCCTTGTTGACCCACTCGATCGTGTCGCCGACCTTCGCCTCGATGCTAGCGGGCGAAAACACCAGTTTCTCGATCGTCACCTCGATCGTTTCGGCCTTGGCTGGTGCGGCAGCAATAATTAGTGCCATTGCAATCCATAGATGTCGTTTCGACACCGTTGGTGCTGTTCTCATTTCAGCATGCCGGCGACATGTTCGGCATGCTGTTCATGGCCCTGGAATAGCTTCAGGCCGGTCTCCAGCAGGCTCTTCAGTTCGGCATTCTCGACCGAGGGGATCAGCAGGGTTTCGAGCGCGCCGTTGACCTGCTTGTGGTAGGCGACCTCGTTGTCGACATAGGCCTTGTCGAACGCGGCGCCGTCGAGCTTGGCGAGCTTCGCCCGTTCCTCGTCCGCCGCCTTGGTCAGCGCCTTGCTGGTGGCGTTGTCCTCTGGCGTTACGTTGAGCTTCTTGACCAGGTCAAGGGCTTGTTTGTTTACGGCTTCATGGTCTCGCACCATGTCTTTGGCGAAATCGAGAATCTCCTTGTTCTTCGATTTCTTCAGCGCTTGCATGGCCGCCTCGACGTCAAGCACGCCGGCTGTGTAGGCGATGTGGGCGATCTGCGGGTCGCTCGGCTTGTCGGAGGCTTGCGCCAACGTCGCTGCGCTGAGCAGGAAAAGCGCTGCCAGTGCGGTGGTCGATCGAATAAACATGACGTTCTCCTTCGCCGGATGCGGTTGGCTCCGGGCATTTTCAGTTGACGATGATTGGATGCCGGAAGGGGGCAAACGTTCCCGGGAATTGAGGAAAATCAGTCTGTAAAGCCAAGCCGCTGCATCACCGCGGCGGTCAGCCTGTCACACCGGCGGCCGGCGAAGGGGAAGGCATCGAGCAGCACCGGGCCGATCTGATCGGCCAGCGCCTTGCGGACGAGGGCGCGGGCGCGGTGCAGCCGGGTCTTGACGGTTTCGGGCCGCACATCAAGCAATTCGGACGTCTCGTCTATGCTGAGACCCTCGATCACCCGCGCCACGAATACTGTCCGGTAGACATCGGGAAGGCGATCGGTCGCCCGTTCGACAAGCTCGAGGATCTGCCGTTGCGCCATCATCCGCTCCGGATCGTCGCTGGGATTGAGGGGGAACTTGATGATTTCGGCTTGTAGATTTTGCGGCATCGCTACCGTTCGCCGCCCTTTGCGCAAACGCCCAAGCGCCTCGTTGATGACGATGCGTGACAGCCATGTGGCGAGAGAGGATTCGCCGCGAAAATCCCCGAGCTGGGCAAAGGCCCTGACATAGGCCTCCTGTACGATGTCTTCAGCCTCGCTGTCGTTGCGGACGACGCTGCGGGCGATACGATAGAGTCGCTGGTTGTGCATTTTGATAATTGTGTGGAAGGCTCCGCCCTCGCGCGCCAGCGCACGGCCGACAAGCTGCATCTCGCCAGGTGCGGCGGGCATGACGGTCGCAGACATGACCGGTTTCCTCATCGCGAGCCAATCTCCTGACCGGAGGGCAAATCCTCCGATCGAAACATTGGACGGCCTAACCGGCAAAAGGTTCCGAACATTTTTCCCGGCGGCCAGCACCGCCTACGCTACCGCTTCCACCAGCAGCTTGTCTGCAGCTTGCGCGCGCCGTTGCGGCCAGCAGATCGGCCGGGCCGAGGATGCGCCTGTTGGAAGACCCCCTGCCGTCGCTCAAGCTCCCGCCGCCGCGGCGAGGCCGCGTGCCAGATCGGCCTTCAAATCCTCGACATCCTCGAGCCCGATCTGCAGGCGGATGAGCGGGCCGTCATAAGGACCCTTGGCGACGACGCGGTCGCCGAGGAACACCGGCACCGCAAGGCTCTCATAGCCGCCCCAGGAATAGCCGAGGCCGAATATCCTGAGCGCGTCGAGGAAGGCATGCTGCTGTTTCTGGTCGCCGCCCTTGAGCACGATCGAAAAAATGCCGCTCGAGCCGCAGAAGTCGCGCTTCCAGAGATCGTGATCGGGGTGGCTGCCAAGCGCTGGATGCAGCACGCGCGCCACGCCCGGCTGGCCCTCCAGCCAGACGGCGATGGCCAGTGCGCTGCGCTGATGGCGGTCCAGCCGTACGCCCATGGTGCGCAGGCCGCGCAGCACCTGATAGACATCGTCCGGCCCGGCGCAGCAGCCCATTGTGTAGAAGGTCTCGCAAAGCTGTTTCCAGCAGGCGTTGTTGGCCGACGCGGTGCCGAGCAGCACGTCGGAATGGCCAGCCGGATATTTCGTCGCCGCATGGATCGAGATGTCGACGCCATGGTCGAGCGGTCGGAAGTAGAGCGGCGTCGCCCAGGTGTTGTCCATCATGACGATCGCACCTGCGGCATGTGCCGCGCTGGCAATAGCTGGTATGTCCTGCACCTCGAAAGTGTTGGAGGCCGGCGATTCGGTGAACACGACCCTGGTGTTGGACTTGATCAGCGCGGCAATAGCGGCGCCGACATGCGGATCGTAGTACTCGACCTCGATGCCCAGCCGTTTCAGCATCGTGTCGGCGAAATTGCGGGTCGGGTGATAGACGGAATCGACGATCAGGACATGGTCGCCCGCCGATAGGAAGGCGAGCAGCGGCAGCGTCACCGCCGCCAGGCCCGAGGGCACCACAATCGTGCCGGCCGAGCCTTCCAGCCCGTCGATGGCGCTGGCAAGGGCGTCGGTGGTCGGCGTGCCGCGCGTGCCGTAGGTGTATTTCTGGCTGCGTGCCGCCATCGTCGCCGCGTTGGGATAGAGCACGGTCGAGGCATGCACGACCGGCGGATTGACGAAGCCGAAATAGTCGTGCGGATTGTTGCCCGAATGGGCAAGCCGCGTGTTGATGCCCATTTCGTTGCCGTCTTTTGTCATTGCGCTTCGCCTCTGATGAAGCGCTAGCCATAGTGCGGCGGCATTGGCCGCGCAACCGTCCGCCATCCGCCAGCCGGCGGACTTCGGATATGCCAATTGATTCGCTGACAACCCTGTAATGCGTGGCGTTCCGAAGGCGGATTTTCAAAGGCCCAGCCCCGACTTGCGTCGACCGGGCCTTGCCGGCTTTGTTCGCACTCATGGCTAATTTCCCGGCGCGTTTGTCTGCAATTCAGGCATTTGCGGCAATTGGTTTTCAAACTGTTTCGGTTTCGGTCATTTTCCTTGACCTCACTGAAATAATCGCCTTCGATGCAGTTCGTGAATGGGAGGCAGCGCGTCGGTTGCGATGCGGGGTTCCGGGAATGGGCCGGAACGGGAAGCTGCGTTCACACGGAAAAAAGTCAGGTTCGCCTGAAAAAAACAGAAAAGGGTCTGTGGGTTATGAAACACATTGCAATCGGCATCCTGGGCGCCGCCGCGCTTGGATTGGTGGCTTCGGCCGCGTCGGCGGCCACGCTCGACGACGTCAAGGCCAAGGGCTTCATCCAATGCGGCGTCTCGACCGGTCTGGCCGGCTTCTCGGCGCCGGACGACAAGGGCGACTGGCAAGGCATCGATGCGGATTTCTGCCGCGCTGTCGCGGCCGCCGTTTTCGGCGATGGCACCAAGGTCAAGTTCACGCCGCTCAGCGCCAAGGAACGCTTCACCGCACTGCAGTCAGGCGAGATCGACCTCCTGTCGCGCAACACCACCTGGACCATCAACCGCGATACGGCGCTTGGGCTGAATTTCGTCGGTGTCACCTACTATGACGGCCAGGGCTTCATGATCAATGCCAAGAAACTGCCGGGCGTGAATTCCGCACTGCAGCTTTCGGGCGCGGCGGTCTGCGTGCAGAGCGGCACCACGACCGAACTCAACCTTGCCGACTATTTCAAGTCGAACAAGATGGAATACAACCCGGTCGTCTTCGAAAAGCTGGAAGAGGTCAACGCCGCCTATGACGCCGGCCGCTGCGACGTCTACACCACCGACCAGTCCGGCCTCTACGGCATCCGCCTGACGCTCGGCGCACCCGCCGACCACGTCGTGCTGCCCGAGATCATCTCCAAGGAACCGCTCGGACCGGCCGTGCGCCAGGGCGACGACCAATGGTACCACATCGTCAAGTGGACCTACTTTGCGCTGCTCGGCGCCGAGGAACTCGGCATCACCAAGGCCAATGTCGAGGAGATGAAGACCTCGGACAATCCTGAGATCAAGCGTGTGCTCGGCCAGGAGGCCGATACCAAGATCGGCACCGATCTCGGCGTCTCCAACGACTGGGTCGTCAACATCGTCAAGGCAGTTGGCAATTACGGCGAAATGTTCGAACGCAATGTCGGTTCGGGCAGCCCGCTGAAGATCGCGCGCGGCATCAACGCGTTGTGGACCAAGGGCGGCCTGCAATACGCTCCGCCGATCCGCTGATCGAAATGTGATCCGGAAGGCAGCGTTCCTGCCTTCCGGTTTCTCTTTCCAGGGGATGGTCGAATGGCATCGCAGGAAATTCTTCGCGAGGAGCCAAGCCGCGGCTCCTTTATCAACGATCCGAAGGTCCGCGGCATATTCTTCCAGGCGGTGGTCGTCATCGTGCTGGTGGCGTTGGTCTGGTGGATCGTCCAAAATACCATCGACAATCTGACGCGCCTGCACATTGCATCAGGCTTCGGCTTCCTAAGGGGCCGCGCCGGTTTCGACATCAGTGACAGCGCCATCGCCTATTCGTCGGATTCGACCTATGGCCGCGCCATTGCGGTCGGCTTCATCAACACGCTCATCGTTGCCGCCGCCGGCATCATTACCGCCACCATCATCGGCTTCATCCTCGGCATCGGCCGGCTTTCGCACAACTGGCTGATCCGCAAGATCTGCATGGTCTATGTCGAGGTCTTCCGCAACATTCCGCCGCTGCTGGTTATCTTCTTCTGGTATTCCGGCGTGCTTGCCGTGCTTCCCATACCGCGCGAGAGCATCAACCTGCCTTTCGGCTCGTTTCTCAACCAGCGTGGCTTCTATTTTCCGCGCGCCGTCTGGGGCGACGGCTCCTGGTTGATCTTCGTCGCTTTGCTTGTCGGCATCGCCATGGCGTGGTTCGTTGCCCGCAAGGCGCGTCAGCGGCAGATGGCGACCGGCCAGCAATTCCCGGTGTTCTGGACGTCGGCGGCGCTGATCGTCGGCCTGCCGTTGCTTGCCTATGCGCTGAGCGGCTTCCCGCTGAGCTTCGACTATCCAAAGCAATCGACCTTCAACCTGACTGGCGGCTTCCAGGTCAAGCCGGAGTTCCTGTCGCTCTATCTGGCGCTGTCCTGCTATACTGCGGCCTTCATCGCCGAAATCGTGCGCGCCGGCATCATGGGCGTCAGCAAGGGCCAGAGCGAAGCAGCCGGTGCGCTGGGTCTGCGTCCAGGATCGATCCTGCGGCTTGTGGTTGTTCCGCAAGCCATGCGCATCATCATTCCGCCATTGACCAGCCAGTATCTGAACCTGACCAAGAACTCTTCGCTCGCCATCGCCATCGGTTATCCGGATCTGACGGCGACCGCCGGAACGGTGCTGAACCAGACCGGCCAGGCGATCGAGTGCGTGCTGATCATGATGGTGGTCTATCTCGTGCTCAGCCTGCTGACCTCGGCGGTGATGAACGTGGTCAACGCCAGGATGGCGCTGGTGGAGAGGTAGCGACATGCAGGAACACGATACCTCCTGGGTTCGGACCGAAATGGCGCTGTCGCAACAGGCGCCCGCCGGCGTGCGCGGTCTGGGGGCCTGGATCCGCAAGAACCTGATCGCGTCGACCGGCGACACCATCCTGACCATCGTCGGCATCGTACTGGTCGCGATGATCCTGCCGCAGATTATCAATTGGGCCTTCATCAACGCCCAATGGACCGGAACCGACCGCACCTTCTGCGCCACGGTGGCGCAGGGCGGCATCCAGCCGGACGGCTGGTCCGGCGCCTGCTGGGCCTTCGTCAACGCCAAGTTCGGCCAGTTCATGTTCGGCCGTTATCCGATCGAGGAGCGCTGGCGGCCGATCCTGGTCGCCATCCTGTTCGTGGTGTTGCTGGTGCCGTTGCTCATCCCGCGCGTGCCGCGCAAGGGGTTGAACGCCATCCTGTTCTTCCTGGCACTGCCGATCGTTGCCTTCATCCTGCTGACCGGCGGCGTGTTCGGCCTGCTGCATGTCGAAACTCCGCTGTGGGGCGGCCTGCTGGTGACGCTCAGCCTGTCCTTCGTCGGCATTGCTGTTTCACTGCCGGTCGGCATCGTGCTGGCGCTCGGCCGGCGCTCGAAGATGCCGATCGTCAAGACGCTGTGCGTCATCTTCATCGAGACGGTGCGCGGCATCCCGCTGATCACCGTGCTGTTCATGGCCAGCGTCATGCTGCCGCTTTTCCTGCCGGCCGGCGTCACCTTCGACAAGTTGCTGCGCGCGCTGATCGGCGTATCGTTGTTTGCCGCTGCCTATATGGCCGAAGTGGTGCGCGGCGGCCTGCAGGCGATCCCCAAGGGCCAGTATGAGGGTGCCGATTCGCTCGGCCTCGGCTACTGGCAGAAGATGGGCCTGATCGTGCTGCCGCAGGCGCTGAAGCTGGTCATTCCCGGCATCGTCAACACCTTCATCGGCATGTTCAAGGACACCAGCCTTGTCTACATCATCGGCATGTTCGACCTGCTCGGCGTCGTCAAGCTGCACTTTTCCGACGCCAACTGGGCGACGCCGCAGACCGCCAGGTCCGGCCTGGTGTTTGCAGCCTTCGTCTTCTGGCTGTTCTGCTTCGGCATGTCGCGCTATTCGATGTTCACGGAACGCCGGCTCGACACCAGCTACAAACGCTAAGAACAAAAAAGGGAACCCTCCATGGCCACAGAAAATGCCGTCAGCGCGGAAGAGATCAAGGTCAATGCCGCCAAGATGCATATCTCCGACACCGATGTCGCCATCGACATCATCGCCATGCACAAATGGTACGGCGAATTCCATGTGCTGAAGGACATCAACCTGAAGGTGATGCGCGGCGAGCGGATCGTCATTTGCGGCCCTTCGGGCTCCGGCAAATCAACGATGATCCGCTGCATCAACCGGCTGGAAGAGCACCAGAAAGGCAAGATCATCGTCGACGGCAAGGAATTGACCAACGATCTCAAGAAGATCGACGAGGTGCGCCGCGAGGTCGGCATGGTGTTCCAGCACTTCAACCTGTTCCCTCATTTGACCATCCTGGAAAACTGCACGCTGGCGCCGATCTGGGTGCGCAAGACGCCGAAGAAGCAGGCCGAGGAAATCGCCATGCACTTCCTCACGCGCGTCAAGATCCCGGAACAGGCCAACAAATATCCCGGCCAGCTTTCCGGCGGCCAGCAGCAGCGCGTCGCCATCGCCCGCTCGCTATGCATGAACCCGCGCATCATGCTGTTCGACGAGCCGACCTCGGCGCTCGATCCGGAAATGATCAAGGAGGTGCTGGAGACGATGGTTGGCCTCGCCGAAGAAGGCATGACAATGCTCTGCGTCACCCACGAGATGGGCTTTGCCCGCAAGGTCGCCAACCGGGTGATCTTCATGGATCAGGGCCAGATCGTCGAGCAGAACACCCCGGCCGAGTTCTTCGACCATCCGCGCCACGAGCGCACAAAACTGTTCCTGTCGCAGATCCTGCACTGATCGCTCTCATGCAAATCAAAAAAGAGCCCGGCCGAAACCGCCCGGGCTCTTTTTGCGTCTGAGCCGTCAGCCCCCGATTGCGCCCCAATTGCGAGGCCGTTCCCTCATGAGAAAGCCGTCCCTCGTGAAAAAGCTTGGGCGTTTTCTCGCCATTCTGGTGGTGGCAATAGTGCTTGCCGTGATGCTGGGCACAGTCATTCCACGGCCGCTCTTGTCGGCGGCCGCCGCCGATCCCGTCGCCACCAGGCACATCCTGGTGCTGAAAAATCCGATCCACACCGATATCGCCATTCCGGTCGATGACGATGTGCGCAGACGCTTCCATTTCCTGGTCGATGGCGGCATTCCGGCCGGCATGGCCGAGGTCCGCTACATCGTCTTCGGCTGGGGCGGCCGCGCCTTCTATCTGGAGACGCCGACCTGGTCGGAACTGAAGGCCGTGCCGGTGATGAAGGCGCTGACTTTGGACGCATCGGTGATGCATGTCGATGTCGCCGGCAATATTGTCGAGCCGCATGCCGACGTGGCCGGCTTCGACATCAGCGAGCAGCGTTTTGCAGCGCTGCTCGACTTCATCGCCGCGAGTTTCCAGCAAGGGCCGAACGGTCCGATCCTGATCGAGAATGACGCCTATTCCAGGTTCGACCGCTTTTACGAAGCCAACGGCCATTTCAATGCGCTGGTTGGCTGCAACACCTGGACGGCGGCGGCTCTACGTATCGCCGGCCTGCGGACAGGCTGGTGGAATCCGCTGCCGGCCTTGCTGGACATATCGATGCGGATTTATAATTGATGGTCGCAGACACGCCCGAACGGATCAGTCGGTCTTGCGGTTACGTGCGCTACGCCAAAATTTCTCGGTTATCTTGGGAAGATCGCTGACGTCGATGTCGACCTCCGGCCGCGCGATCAACCAAGCGATCTCGGCTTTCTGAGCATCCGTTAAAGGTGGAGGATTCCTCGGATCGATTTCATGTCGGATGACTTCGGCCACAGCGCCTTAATACTCAGTGCTGGCACTGCAGTCGAATGCGAGCGCCTCATTCCTTCGCACCCCCCTCCGGCCTGCCGGCCATCTCCCCCGCAAGGGGGGAGATCAGCAGCTTCGGCGCTCCGCTCACTCCTGCAACGTTGCAGATTGGCGAAGGCCGCAGTGACGGCCAATCTCCCCCCAAGTGGGGGAGATGTCCAGCAGGACAAAGGGGGCGCTGTCCCGCCAGACGGTCGAGTTTTCATCGCCGATCGACGATTTCCGGCGGCCGCCAGCCATAGAGCCAGTCGAGATCGGCCGCGAGCTTTTCCGGCGAGCGCAGCTTCAGGAACAGGTTGCGCGCGACGGCCACCGGCCCCGCTGCATGCCAGGCGAAGCGGTTGACGGCACCGCGGCGGGCGACCCTGGCGATGCGCGGGCGCCGCACCTTTTCCCAGGCGGCAAGCGCGCTCCCTGGATCGGCAGGCGAGGCGGCGACAAAGCCGGCAAGGGTTGCGGCATCCTCGATCGCCATCGCCGCGCCCTGCGCCGCAAACGGCGTCATCGCATGCGCCGCGTCGCCGATCAGGGCGATGCCGGCGGGCGTCGTCGTCCATGGCTGTGCTTGGTCGACCGTATGGATCGGCCATGCGGTCCACGGGCCGGCGTCCTCGGCAAGACGGGCCAGTGCTGGCGCCGTGCCACGCATGGCGCCGGCGAGGATATTGGGGTCGGCGTGGCCCGACCAGCCCTCGGCGATGATCTCGCCCCTGGTGAAGGCGGCCAGATTGAAAGCCGTGCCGTTACTGACCGGATAGGTGACGAGGTGGAAGCCGGGATGCAGGAAGGTGGTCACGCAATTGGCGGCGCCGACCGCCGCAACGGCTTCTCCCGCGACGCTGTCTGCACTGATCGTAGCGCGCCAGGCAAGCTCGCCCGAAAACCGGCTTTTGGCCGCAAGCCCGCCAAAAGCGCGGATCGCCGACCAGACACCGTCGGCGCCGATCAGCAGAAAGCCGTCGGCTTCCACCGTCTTGCCGGCAATCTCGACTGTTGCCGTGTTATGGCGCGGTCCTGTGGCGACGCCGCTGACGCGCGCGCCGGTGGCGAGACTGATGTCCGGCTGTTCGGCGATCCGCGCCATCAGCGCGTCTTGCAGGTCGGCCCGATGAGCGACGAGATAGGGCGCCTGCCAGCGCCTTTCGGCTGCTTCGCCAAGCGGCACCCGCGCCAGCTCGCGCAGCGTGGCCGCCTCCTTGAGCACGACCGCCTCCGGCCGCATCGCCGCCGGCAACAGCCGGTCGAGCACGCCGAGGTGGCGAAGGATGCGCGTCGCGTTGGGTGAGAGCTGGATGCCGGCGCCGGCGGCTTCGAGGCGCGGCGCCTGTTCGAACAGCCGCACCAGATAGCCGCGCTCGGAAAACGCCAGCGCCGCAGTCAGTCCAGCGACGCCGGCTCCGGCGATAACCACCTGCCGGGACCGGGTGTCGTCCATGCGGATGGCGTGCGCGTCAGGCAGCCTGGTCGATATAGAGGCATCCCGCAGGCTGCGTTTCCGTCGCCTTCAGCTTTGGCGAATAGCGATAAAGGGTCGAGCAATAGGGGCAGACCTTTTCATTGTCGTCGCCCATGTCGAGAAACACATGCGGATGGTCGAAAGGTGGGTTGGCGCCGGTGCACATGAATTCCTTGACGCCGATGTCGATCGCCGCATAGCCCGCATCGTTCTGGAAATGGGGAATGGAACCGCCTGCCATCGTCGTCTCCTATATTTGACGCATGACCCCGGATCATGCGCAAAATCAAAATTCCACCGCGACCTTTGCGCGTCCAAAGGACGCGCCGCGCTGTACCTGGATTGCATCTGGATCATAAGCAGTCTCTTTGCAAGATCGATGAAATCAAACTGTCGTAAAAGCCTGTCACAGGATAAGCTAAGCCGGTTAAGGCATGGTCCGAAAACCGAATTCGGTTTCGCTGGGGATCATGCGTAGCTTAAGTGTGGGAGCGTCCTTTGCGCGTCCGCAAAGACGCGCCACGCTGTGGCCAGCGGTGCGAAACGAGCAGGAACCATGAACGAACTAAAGCCGGTGCAGAGCGAATTCACCACTGTCGAGGTGGCGAGCCCCGAGGGCGGCAACCCGGACCGCTTCGTCAACCGCGAGTTTTCCTGGCTGCAATTCAACCGCCGCGTCCTCGAGGAATCGCTGAACGCCAATCATCCGCTGCTCGAGCGTGTCCGCTTCCTGTCGATTTCGGCCGCCAATCTCGACGAGTTCTTCATGGTCCGCGTCGCCGGTCTCGCCGGCCAGGTTCGCGAAGGCATCACGCTGAAGAGCCCGGATGGCCGCACCCCCGTACAACAGCTGGAACAGTTGCTGCGCGAGGTCGAGCGCCTGCAGGAGGACCAGCAGAAAAGCCTTTCCGCGCTGATGCTGCTGCTCGACAAGGAAGGCATCGAGAGCATCAGCCGCGATGCGCTGACCAAGGACGAGAAGACCTGGCTCGAGGATCATTTCCAGGAGCAGGTGTTTCCGGTGCTCACACCGCTTTCGATCGACCCGGCGCATCCGTTCCCATTCATTCCCAATCTCGGCTTCTCGATGGCCCTGCAACTGCGCCATCGCAGGAATGGCGAAGAGATGAGCGCCCTGTTGCGTCTGCCGGTGGCGCTGAAGCGGTTCATCCGCTTGCCTGACCGCAAGCGTCATTTCCGCTTCATTCCGCTGGAAGAGGCGGTCGGTCTCTATATCGGCAAGCTGTTCCCCGGCTACGAAGTCAAGGGCTCCGGCACGTTCCGCATCATCCGCGACAGTGACATCGAGGTCGAGGAAGAGTCCGAGGATCTCGTGCGCCTGTTCGAGACGGCGCTGAAGCGCCGCCGCCGCGGCTCGGTCATCCGCATCGAATTCGACAAGCTGATGCCGGCCGAACTGCGCGAGTTCGTCGCCGGCGAGCTTGGCGTCTCGTCGAGCCGCATCAGCGTGCTCACCGGTCCGCTGGCGCTCAGCCAGATTTCCGAGATCGTCGCCATCGCCCGCGACGATCTCAAGTTCACGCCCTATAATCCGCGCTTTCCCGAGCGCATCCGCGAGCACGGCGGTGACTGTTTCGCCGCCATCCGCGAGAAGGACATCATCGTTCATCACCCCTACGAATCCTTCGACGTGGTGGTGCAGTTCCTGCGCCAGGCGATGGCCGACCCGGAAGTGGTGGCGATCAAGCAGACGCTCTATCGCACCTCGAACGACAGCCCGATCGTGCGCGCTTTGGTCGACGCGGCGGAGGCCGGCAAGTCGGTGACGGCGCTGGTCGAGCTCAAGGCACGTTTCGACGAGGAAGCCAACATCCGATGGGCGCGCGACCTCGAGCGCGCCGGCGTTCAGGTCGTGTTCGGCTTCCTCGAACTGAAGACCCATGCGAAAATGTCGCTGGTGGTGCGGCGCGAGGACGGCAAGCTGCGCAATTACGTGCATCTCGGCACCGGCAACTACCACCCGGTCACCGCGCGCATCTACACCGACCTGTCCTTCTTCACCACCGATCCGACGATCGCCCGCGATGTCGCCCAGCTGTTCAATTTCATCACCGGCTACGCCGAGCCGACCGAGGAGATGCGGCTGGCCATCTCGCCGTTCACCCTGCGCAAGCGCATCCTCAAGCACATTTCGGAGGAGATTTCGCATGCGCTGGAGGGCAGGCCGGCCCGCATCTGGATGAAGATGAATTCGCTGGTCGACCCGATCATCATCGACGCGCTCTATGACGCCAGCCGCGCCGGCGTCGAGATCGATCTCGTCGTGCGCGGCATCTGCTGCCTGAGGCCCCAGGTGCCGGGCCTGTCGGAAAACATAAGGGTCAAGTCGATCGTCGGCCGCTTCCTCGAACACAGCCGCATCTATTGTTTCGGCAACGGCCACGGATTGCCGTCGGACGGGGCGGTCGTCTACATCTCATCGGCCGATTTGATGCCGCGCAATCTCGACCGCCGCGTCGAAACCATGGTGCCGATCACCAATCCAACGGTGCATGAACAAGTCCTCGGCCAGATCATGCTGGGCAACATCATGGACAACCAGCAAAGTTTCGACGTATTGGCTGACGGAACCTCCCGGCGCGCCACGCTCGAGGAGGGCGAGGAACCGTTCAACGCGCAGGAATATTTCATGACCAATCCGAGCCTTTCCGGACGTGGAGATGCGCTGAAATCGCATGCGCCCAAGCGCATCGCGCAGTTCAAGCGCCGCAAGAAAAACGGCGCAGCGACCGGCTGATGATTTCAACGTCCCAGGGCCGGCTTCAGGACCGCCGACCGCTGTCCATCATCGACATCGGGTCGAACTCGATCCGTCTTGTCGTCTATGAGGGGCTGGCGCGCTCGCCGACCACGCTGTTCAACGAAAAGATGCTGGCCGGCCTCGGTCGCGGTATCGTTTCGACCGGAAGGCTCGATCCCGAGGCGGTGACCCGCTCGATGGAAGAATTCCGCCGTTTCCGCGCGCTGTCCGAGCAGGCCGGCGCCGAGCGTATGTATGTGCTGGCGACCGCCGCCGCCCGCGAGGCGGTCAACGGCCCCGATTTCATCCACCGCGCCGAAGATGTGCTCAAGACCGAGGTCCAGGTGCTGAGCGGGCGCCAGGAAGCGCATTATTCCGCGCTCGGCGTCATTTCCGGCTTCCACCCGGCCAACGGCATCGCCGGCGACCTCGGCGGCGGCAGCCTCGAACTGGTCGACGTCGACGGCGAGGCAATCGGCGACGGCATCACGCTGCCGCTGGGCGGTCTGCGCCTGCAGGACATGGCGAAGAACTCACTGGCCCAGGCGGGAAAGATAGCGCGCGACGAGCTCGCGAAGGCGAGGCTCCTGAAAGGCGGGCAGGGCAGGCCGTTCTATGCAGTCGGCGGCACCTGGCGAAACCTGGCCCGGCTCTACATGGAAATGACCAGCTATCCGCTGAGCGTCATGCACCATTACGAGATCGGCATCGACAGCGCTGCGAACTTCCTCAAGCAGGTCGCCAAGGGCGAGATCGAGAAGATAAGGGGTATCGAGGGCGTCTCAAAGAACCGCCGCTCGCTGCTGCCTTATGGCGCCATCGTGCTGCAGGAGATCATGGCGGCGATGCAGCCGTCCAAGATCATCGTCTCGGCGCTGGGCGTGCGCGAGGGCTTTCTCTATTCGCTGCTCGACAAAGCCGAGCAGAGGGCAGATCCGCTGATCTCGGCCTCGGAGGAACTCGCCCGGCTGCGTTCGCGCTCGGTCACCCACGCGCATGAGCTTGTCGAGTGGACGGGCAAGACATTCGCCGCCTTCGGCATCGAGGAGACCGTCGACGAGGCGCGTTACCGCCAGGCCGCCTGTCTGCTTGCCGACATCGGCTGGCGCGCGCATCCCGAATATCGCGGCAAGCAGTCGCTCAACATCATTGCCCACGCCTCCTTCATCGGCGTCGACCATCCCGGCCGCGCCTTCCTGGCGCTGGCCAACGCCTACCGTCATGAGGGCATCTTCAACGAATCGATCGCGCCGGAAATCAAGGCACTGGCAGCCCCGCGCTATATCGAGCGCGCCCGCGTGCTGGCCGCGGTGATGCGCGTCGTCTACCTGCTGACGGCGGCGATGCCGGGGGTCATGCCGCGACTGAAATGGGAGAGGCGCGGCAATGGCGTGCTGGCGCTGGTGCTGCCGTCGTCGCTGGCCGACCTTTACGGCGAGCGGCCGGCCGGGCGGCTGGCGCAACTGGCGAGGGTCACCAATCGCCGGCTGGTGCTGGCGGTCGAGGGCGGCTCCAGCGTTTCGGTCAAGTAGTCTGTCTCATCAAGTGGCGTCGGCGTCGATCCCAAAACCCTGGCCATCGACAGAATAGGCACCTGCGCCAGCCATCGCCAGCGCCAGAAAACCGCCTGATAGGGCGATGTCCTTCATCAGCATCTGTGAGTGCATGAAGGTCAGTGTCGGATCGTCGCCGCCCTGGCCAAAATGGCCGATGAAGCCTGCCGCGATGCAGAAGGCGGCAAGCAGGAGCGCCACGATCGAGGTGTTGAGGCCGACGAGGATAAGCAGTCCGGCGATCAGCTCGAACAGGCCCGTCGCCCAGGCTACGAGTGTCGGCAGCGGCAGGCCGAGGCCGGCAAAATAACCTGATGTGCCGGCAATGTCGCTAAGCGCGTGGAAGCCGGACGGAACGAATAGCGCGGCGAGAAGCAGTCGGGAAAACAGAAGCAGCGCATTGCGGGGCATTGGTCACCTCCGATGTCGGCCAGGCCGGTTGGCCTGTTCCTCCCCGACGCCTCGACCTTAGCAGAATTCGGGTCAGGCCACTCGGCCCGGCGAAAGTCTTGATAAACCGACAACGAAAAAGGGACGCGGAAAATTCCGCGCCCCTTGCTGCAAATCGTTCCTGGACCGCATCAGCCGCGCTTGGCGTCGACCGAATAGGCGCCAGCGCCCGAGGAAGCCAGCACGAGGAAGCCGCCGGCAATCGCCAGGTTCTTCATGAAGCTGATCATCTGCATCTGATCGGCCCAGCCGGTGTGGGCGACCAGTCCCGTGGCGACGGTGAAGACTGCCAGCACCCAGGCTGTGATCCGGGTCTGAAAGCCGATGAGGATGGCGAGACCGCCGAGCAGCTCGATCAGGCCGACGACAACGGCCGTTACGGTCGGCATCGGCAGGCCGATGCTGCCGAAGTAACCGGCGGTGCCGGCGATCGCAGTGAGCTTGCCGAAACCGGAAAGCACGAAGATGACTGAAAGCAGGACGCGGCCAAGCAGGATGGTGGCCGAGGGATTGGAAGCGGTGCCGGAACCGGCAACTGATGTGTTGGTGGACATGGTGGGCTCTCTCCGGAAGGGGTTGTTGTGTTCCCCCCAGATAGATCAGGTCGACTGTTCACCAAAGATGCGGATTTGGTTACAGATCGTTCACAGCAGTAACGTTTTTGCGATCAGCGTAAAATCATCCGGGATGCGTCATGTCCTCCGGCCGTACCAGGCGGTCGTAGTCGGCTTCGCTGACCAGCCCGGTGGCCAGCGCTTCCTCGCGCAAGGTCGTACCGTTCTTGTGCGCGGTCTTGGCGATCTTGGCGGCATTGTCGTAGCCGATGGTCGGCGCCAAGGCCGTCACCAGCATCAGCGAACGGTCGAGGGCGGCCCTGATATTGTCTTCCCGCGCTTCGATGCCGACGACGCAATTGTCAGTGAAGGAGATGGCGGCGTCGGCGAGCAGCTGCACCGACTGCAGGAAGTTATAGGCCATCAGCGGATTGTAGACGTTGAGCTCGAAATGGCCCTGGCTGCCGGCGAAGGTCACGGCCGCATTGTTGCCGAACACCTGGATGCAGACCTGCGTCAAGGCCTCGCACTGGGTGGGGTTGACCTTGCCCGGCATGATCGATGAACCTGGCTCGTTTTCCGGCAGCGACAGTTCACCAAGGCCGGAGCGCGGGCCGGAGCCGAGCAGACGAATGTCATTGGCAATCTTGAACAGGGCGCCGGCGCAGGCGTTGATGGCGCCATGCGAGAACACCATGGAATCATGGGCGGCCAGCGCCTCGAACTTGTTCGGCGCGGTGACGAAGGCGATGCCGGTGATCGCGGCGATGCGCGCCGCCACCTTCTCGGCAAAACCGACCGGCGCGTTGAGACCGGTGCCGACGGCGGTGCCGCCTTGCGCCAGTTCCTGCAGGCCGGGCAGCGTCATCTCGATGCGTTTGATCGAGGAGGCGACCTGCGCGGCATAGCCTGAGAATTCCTGGCCAAGGGTGAGGGGCGTCGCGTCCTGTGTATGCGTGCGGCCGATCTTGATGATGTGGGCGAAAGCTTTGGTCTTGGCTTCGAGCGCCGCATGCAAATGCTTCAGCGCCGGCAACAGGTCGTGCACGATGCGCTCGGCGCAGGCGATGTGCATCGCCGTCGGATAGGTATCGTTCGACGACTGGCTCATATTGACGTGGTCGTTGGGATGCACTGGCTTCTTGGACCCCATGACGCCGCCCAGCAGTTCGATCGCCCGGTTGGAGATCACCTCGTTGGCGTTCATGTTGGATTGCGTGCCCGAGCCGGTCTGCCAGACGACCAGGGGGAAATGATCGTTCAGCTTGCCGTCGATGACTTCCTGAGAGGCTTCGATGATCGCCTTGCCGATGGCCGGGTCGAGCCGCTTCAGCTCCATATTGGTTTCGGCCGCCGCCCGCTTGACGATGCCGAGCGCGCGAACGATCGACGCCGGCTGCTTTTCCCAGCCGATTTTGAAATTGCCCAGCGAACGCTGCGCCTGGGCGCCCCAGTAGCGGTCGGCGGCGACCTCGATGGGACCGAACGTGTCGGTTTCGGTTCTGGTCTCTGGCGCGCTCACGTGTCTCTCCGATCTGTCGAATTCGGCACCGGCGTATCGCGTTGCACAAATGGCTTCAAGCGGAGATTGCGGGCGGCATGAATGCAAATCGGTTGAAGGAACGGGGCTCTTCCTTCTCCCCTTGTGTTCCCTTGTGGGACCCCTTGTGGGAGAAGGTGGATCGGCGCGTAGCGCCGAGCCGGTGTTGGACGGAGCGCCGTCGGTGCCAAGCTGGAAAACCCCTCATCCGACCGAGCGGAGCCTGTCCTCGGGCTTGCCGGAGGCAAGACCCGTGGGCTCGGCCACCTTCTCCCACAAGGGGAGAAGGAAGAGGCTCCTCTCTCACCGACCAAGCAGCGACTTCGAGGTTGGAGATAGGCGCAGCGTTTCCGTCGGTCTGGCCAGGCCCGACTGCAATGCCTGCCAGGCCGGCGCCGCGGCAAGCGCGGCTTCAACGCTTTCATGGGCGTCCGCGCTGTCGAAGGCGGCGACGCTGATGAAGACGTTTTCGCCTGATCGAACCGGCAGGCGGGGAAAGCTGTTTTCGGCATGTTCGGTGACAAACGCAGCAAGTGGCCGTGCGCCAAATGGCGCCAGAGTGGCGATGGCGTCGGTTTCAAAGCGGCTGGCGAAGTCGGCTTCGGCGCCGGGCCGCAGATGATGAATTTTGATGACAACAATATCCGACAAGCGATTGTCACCGCTTGGCTTTTCGTGACCCGGCAAGGCTGCCCGTTGCGATCCCGACAGATCGAAGCCGGCGCCTGGCCATGCCGGTTTCAGCAACAGCACGTCGTCGGAGGAAATCATCGTGGCGTTCGCGGCGTCGCGCCAGGCGGCCCAGACGGGTCCCTCGTAGAACGCGGCCAGCGCATCCTTCCTCGCGACCATTCCGTCGAAGCCCCGTAGCCAGACGAACATGTCGGGCCTGTCGAGATCGCGAAACTGACCGATGATGGTCATCCCTGCCGCTTCCTGACCCGCGATCAGGTGACCGTCGAAGATGCCGATCAGCGTCTCCCGCCGGCCGGGTTTCAGCGTGTACTGCCTGAGCTCGACGACTGGCGAGGCGTTGAGGCGGGATTTCGGCGGGGCATTCAGGGACAGGCTCATTGCGCAATCTCCAAAACAGGGTATTCATCCTGTTTTAAAACAGACCGGTTGTCCTGTTTTGTCAATCTGCTATCGTGTGAAAATGTCAGCAGAGATGACCGCTCGCCCAAAGCCGCGGCCCGGCAAACGCACCAACGACCCGGAAGGCCTGCGCAAACGCGTGCTCGATGTCGCCGAAGCCTCCTTTCAGGCGCGCGGCTACCACGCTTCCAGCCTCGGCGACCTGATGGCGGCGGCGGGTGTCACCGGCGGCGCGCTGCATCATCATTTCCCGACCAAGAAGGCGCTGGCGCTGGCGGTGATCGAGGAGCGGGTGGCGGCGGCCGTCGAAGCAACATGGATCGCCCCGGTGCAGGCGGCAGGCTCGGCGCGCGAGGGCGTGCGCAGCGTCTTCGAGGCCGTGGCGGCGGAACTGGAGCAACAGGGTCTCGTGCGCGGCTGCCCGCTCAACAATCTGGCGCATGAACTGTCGCTCGCCGATCCGGATTTTCGCGCTGCCCTTGCCGGCATCTTTTCGGCATGGCGCCAGGCGATCGCCGACAAGGTCAGTGCCGACCAGCAAGCAGGCAGGGAGCAGGACACCGATCCGCAGCGCTTCGCGGCGCTTGCGGTCGCGACCTATTCCGGCGCCATGTCGATGGCCAAGACAGCGCAGGATTCAGGCGTGCTGCGCGATTGCCTGAACGCGCTTGAGCAGGGAGCTTCCCCAGCCTCGTCATCCAAGGGCGAAGCAGTTGCGAAGCGACGTCGCAGGGTGCTGCGGCAGTACAAAGCCTTTTGATGCCGGAGCGCCAGTCGCCCTCTGCCCTGCGGGACTTAATTCGGCAGCGGTTTGATGACCTCGTAGCCGACCACGCTTTCGGCGTTGGTGCCCTCGTCATAGCGCCTGGCCAGAACCGCTTGCAGGTCGGGCGCGTAGAGCGCGGTGAATTCATCCTGCGTCTTGCCGGCCTCGTTCTTGATCGTCTGCCTGACGGCGAGCACGTTGTATTTGCAGCCACCCAGGCTGAACGTCTCCTTGCCCTTGACGTTGATCTCGAGCGTCTCGGTGCCCCTCGGCTGCTTGCTTGCTGCGAGGCGGACGAACACGGTCTTGCTTTTCGCCCCGGCCTTGAGCGGAAACAGCTTTCTGAGATCGGAAAACGGGATCAGGGCAAGCTGACCGGTGTCGCTGTCGCGAAACACCTCGATAAGACCGCCGAACAGAAACTGCGTCTGCGCCGATTGGGACTGGTATTCGTTGGCAACCGACACCATGCCAGCCGCCGCCGGTCGAAACTCGCTATGGATGCCGGGCCTTTCGAGAATGAAGCCGGCCTTGGCGGCCTTGGCGTCGATGCACTCGGCACTATGAGCGGCGCTCGCCAGGATGGTGAGTGCCGTGCCGATGGATGTAGTCTTCATAGCGTCCTCGTTTGCCCGCACAAGTTGAGTCCTGACACTGAAAGCAATGCCAGACCTGCGGCGCCGTGTCGACATGTTCGCGGCTACTGGACGAAGAGGCGTTGGCTGTGCTGAATTTCGCGCCATGAATCGCATCTCGGCAGGGTCACTTTCCCGGCGCCGCTTCCTGGCGCGGGCGGCGGGGTTTGCTGCGGCCGGCGCGCTTGCGCGACCGGCGCTCGGACAGACCGGGCAGCGCATTCCGCCTGTCGAAGCCACCTTCCTGTTCGTCGCCGATGTCCATGCCTGCCGCATGGCCAGCGGGCTGAGCCCCAATTGTCAGCAGGAAGGCAAGACCGACGCCGCCTTGCTGCGCAGTGTCGCCGCGTTGAACGGCATTGGCGAGAAGGACTGGCCGGCCGAAATCAACGGCATCGCCACCGGCCTGCGCTCGGCCGGCAGCCGCATCGGCACGCCGCTCGGCCTCGTCGTCGGCGGCGACATGACCGACGACGGCGGCGGCCAGGTCACCCAGCCCAGCGAAGGCACGCAACTGCTCCAGTTCAGCCAGCGTTACCAGCAGGGCGTCGGCCCGGATCGCGTGCATGTGCCGGTCTATGTCGGGCTCGGCAACCACGATCTCGACCAGAACGGCCCGCCGCAGCATGTCGACTGGTACCGCCGCGAAATGCGCGATTATGTCGAGGTCAACCATCGTGCCGGCGTGTTCTTCAAGCCGCCGGTGCCGGTAACCGACTACGATGTCGACACCGACTGCTACTCATGGGACTGGGGCGGCCTGCATCTCGTCCAGACGCATCGTTTTGCCGGCGACACCGGCCACGGCGCGGTCTCCGGCCTGCCATGGCTGAAACAGGATTTGGCGACCCACGCGGCGGACGGCCGCCCCGTCATCCTGTTCCAGCACTATGGCTGGGATGTTTTTTCGATCGAAAGATGGGATGCCGCCAAAGGAACGTTCGATGATGAAGGTACTGGTGCGCCGCACTGGTGGAGCGAGCCGGACCGGCAGGCGCTGCTGGCGGCGCTGAAGGGCTACAACGTCATCGGCATCTTCCATGGCCACCAGCACGAGATACCGATGATCTACCGCAGCGATGGGCTCGACCTGTTCAAGCCGAAGGCCGCCTATATGGGCGGCTTCGCGTTGGTGCGGGTGACCAGCGACAGCATGGACGTGGTGCTTGGCGAAGCCATCGGTGACCATGGCGAGATCGCCTTCACCAACGCTTTCTCCAAGAGCCTGAACTTGTAACGGCAGCAACCGAAAGCAAACAAAAGGCCGCCTAAGCCGCTTTCCTCATCGCTATTGAAACGGCGGCGCAGGGATCTGAGCACCTTCCTGAGCTTGTCCTTCATGTCGCCATAGGCCTTCTGCATTTTGCCGGCGATCTTATCGGCCGCGCCTTCAACCTGGACGCGCCTGTTGCCGGCGGCTTTCTTCACCGAACCTTTGAGCTGCTTGGCTAGGCCCACAACCTGATCCCTGTTCACCATGGCCGCATCTCCTGGGATTAATCTGCCGTTTGGGAAACGGGCGGCTGGTTTTTCGGTTCCGAGATCACCGGTCCGCAGAAGCGGCGAAGGAGAAATGGCCGGAGCCAGTACGCCTGAAAGGCAACTGCGCTGATCACCCAAGCGGCCGTCGGGCATCGGTGAGCGACAGCCCCGGCGGCCAGGGCGAAGTGGCAGTCACCGCTCGCCACAAAAGAACGCCCCTCGCGCGTTTTATTGCACGGGAGGCGTCCTTTGTGTCAGCCTTTCCTGAGATTGCTCTCATGAACTGCTGACGATACCAAAAATGCACGGATGCCAAAATGGTTCCCGGCATCATGCAATTTTTTTACAGCTGGCGCTGGCCCGGTTTCGGCGCCAGATCCGCCTCTTTATGGAGACAGAAAACCGGACAACTCGTGTGCTACCTAACCCGGACAACTCCTGCGCTACCGACACGGCGAAAGCAAAAAATTGACACCGCGCCAAAAGAAGTCTAAAAGCAATTCGTCGATATTTGTTTGACCGACTTTTGTTATCCGCGTGTCTAGACGCGCCTTTGACGAACTTCCCCCATCAAAATCGAGACAAACGCTGTTGTGCATTCGCATGACGGCGAACGAATATTTGCCACGGAAAGGGTTCGTTATGAGCACAGGCACAGTTAAATGGTTCAACGCCACCAAGGGTTTTGGTTTTATTCAGCCTGACGACGGCTCGGCCGACGTTTTTGTCCACATCTCGGCCGTAGAGCGCGCCGGAATGCGCGACATCGTCGAGGGCCAGAAGCTCGGCTACGAGATGGTCCGCGACAATAAGTCGGGCAAAATGTCCGCCGATCAGTTGAAGGCGGCCTAAAACGGAATTCAGCCTCGCCGGTGACCACGGATGTACTGGCACTGGTGAATGGCGGATTCCAGCTCATGACCCGGGAGACATCGATTCCAGAAAGGATCATGCGCAGATGAAAGTGTCAGCGCGTCCAAAAGCACGCGCGGCGCTCCAGCGGAAGGTCAGGCAACCCCTGGCCTTTTGCATTTGGGTCGCTTCAAAAGTTCGAAAAGAGCACCGCGCGTTCGCTTGAACGTGTTAAGGATGTTCCAGCAATTTGAATCCGACTGCCGTATTGCTTTGTGCGTGGTCCTCGTCGAAAGACCGGTCTCGCATTTTTCGGCATTACGCTCCGAACCGGGAGAAAGACCTTGACCGCCACTTCAAAGAAATCCCGCGACCAGGCCGAATCCATCTTCAGCAAGACCCAGACCCAGTCGATGTCGCTCAACCGCATCATGTCCGAACAGGATGCTGTCAGCCAGGCCCGGGAAGCCAAGACCGCGCGGCTGCGCGAACTGCGCCTGGAAAAGGAAGCCGACGATATGGCTGCGGCGGCCGCGCTCGCCGCCGCGCCGAAGCGCGTGGGCAAACGCTGATGGCCACCAAGCGCGTCCCGCAAAAGACGATCGCCACCGATTCGACCATCGCCGATGTCGTAGGAGAGCTCGACAAGCCGGTCGAATATGTCCGGCGCGTGCTCGAAAAGCTCGAGCGCTGCAGGCGCGCCCATGGCGATGCCCAGGTCAGGCTCGGCGTGCGTGGCCGCTCCGAATGCCCGAACTATCTGATCGAGTATGTCCGCGAAAATGCCAAGACCCATGAGCGCGTCACCCATCAGGATGCCGCCTATAGCGGCAGCACACATCGCGAGCTGGCGCCCCGGCACATCGAGGAGGCCAGGAACTGGTCGCCCGAGGAAATGAACATCACGGCAGTCTCGGCGCTGATCGGCCGCCTTCGCAACCCGAATGCGCCATCATCGCGTTTCCCCGACGAGGATTGATATGGCCATAAAATTTTCCGCCAAGGACCAGCCGGCGGCATCCGCTGCCACCGCAAAGCCGGCCAAGCCGGCCAAGCCGGCCGCCGCGCCGAAAGCCGACGTTACCGCCGAGGCCGCGACCGATCTGTTCAAGTCGCCGGCGGAAGTGGCGTCGCGCAAGACCAGAAAGAAGAAATAGCGCCCTTTGCCGCGAAACGCCGATCCGCATCAGGTTGCGTCAGGGCTGCTTGCCATGGCGAGCGCCGGAGACTTTTCGTCTCTGGAGGAGGGCGCCGCCCCTCGCTTCGATTGCCAGAGCTGCGGCGCCTGCTGTTCCTATTCGGCCGAATGGCCGCGCTTTTCGACCGAAGATGACGCGCAGCTCGACCGGATCCCGCAAAAATACGTGGCGGCCGACGAAGCCGGCATGCGCTGCGACGGCGTGCGCTGCTCGGCGCTTGCCGGCGAGGTCGGCAAGTCGACCGCCTGCGGCATCTACGACGTCCGCCCGGACGTCTGCCGCGCCTGCATGCCCGGCGGCGACGATTGCCTGATGGCGCGTCGCGGCCACGGGCTGCCGACGCGGTGATAACGGGCCTCAGATAGTGTCTCAGAATTTCCACCTCGGGTGGG
The DNA here is from genome assembly GCF_055811755.1 of Mesorhizobium sp. WSM4840. Taxonomy (NCBI): domain Bacteria; kingdom Pseudomonadati; phylum Pseudomonadota; class Alphaproteobacteria; order Hyphomicrobiales; family Phyllobacteriaceae; genus Mesorhizobium; species Mesorhizobium sp. WSM4840. The sequence continues at coordinate 8,641 of NZ_JBVVQD010000046.1, read as the reverse complement.
AAGCGGCCATTCCTTGTCGCTCGGCTGTGGAATGCCAGCGCTCTGCGGCCAGCAGGCCATCGGCGGCGTCCAGTAGAGACAGGCGGCTCAGTCGTTCCTCACTGGGTCAGCGTGTTTTTGTAGATAAGGCCATCTTTCATGATGATTTTGAAGTTGTTGGCAGGATCGGCCACCACGTCGAGGTTCTCCAGCGGATTGCCTTCGACGAGCAGGAGGTCCGCGAGCGCGCCTTCTTCGATCACGCCGAGTTTCCCCGGATAGGGGTTGCGAAGGCCCGACAGCGCGAGCAGCTCGGCATTGGTCCCGGTCGCCATGACGAGCGCTTCGGCAGGCGTGTACCAACGCACAAGCGACGCCAGGATTGCCCCCTGCTGCTTCGCCAACGCGCGGGAGAACAGGACATCGGTGCCCCATGCCGTCTTGATCTTGTATTTCTTCGCGAGTTCGTAGGTCCTGCCGATGCCCGGCCACACCTCATCGGCCTTGGCTCGCTCGACCGAACCCTCTTGGAGGCCTGTCCTCATCAATTCGGGAAGCGGCTGCAAGCTCAGCCAAATGTCCTTTTCGGCGATCAGCTTGGCGGTTGCCTCGTCCATGAGGAAGCCGTGTTCGATGCACTTAACACCAGCCGCGATAGCCTTCCGGATCGCATCCGAGGTGAAGGCGTGCGCGGCGACGTAGGTGCCCCAATTCTCGGCAATTTCAACAGCAGCCCGCAGTTCGGGCTCGGTGAAGGTGGTGACGTCGAGCGGGCTGTGGGGCGACGACACTCCACCGCCCGCTGTCAACTTTAGCAGCGCGGCCCCCTGCATGAGCTGCTCGCGGGCACGCAAACGCACCTCGTCGGGGCTGTCCACAACTATGCTGCCGCCGTTCCTCTCCATTGGAGTGAACAAGCCGCCGATCGTCCGAGGCAAGTCGCTGAGCTGGCGGAAATCCCCATGCCCGCTGGTCACGGTGATCATGGCTCCGGACGGATAGATGCGCGGTCCCGCTATGATGCCTTGATCTATCGCGCGCTTGAGGCCGAACACCGGCCCGCCCACGTCGCGAACGGTGGTGAAGCCGCGCATCAGCGTATCCGTCGCCTCGTCGCCGGCCGCAAGATTGGCGAAGCCGACGTCGCCCATCGCCTCCACCGGTGTGGACGCAATCAGCATTGCGTGCCAATGCGCATCGATCAGCCCCGGCATCAGCGTTCGCCCGTTGCCGGCTATGCGCCGCGCGCCTTCGGCCGCGATGGGACTTGTCGAGATCCGCGCGATCACATTGCCCTCGACCAGCACATTCGATGGGGCCGAAAGTGCAGCGCCTTTTCCGTCGAAGATGCGGACGTTTTCGAAAAGCACTTCGTCAGCGGCCGCAGTTGCGCAAAGTCCGAGCACGAGGGCTGCCGCAAGCATTTCTCTGCCTGAGCGAAGGATCATGAAAGCCGTGCGGGCCGAGAAAACGGCTGCGGCGCAGGACACGGCATGCGCCACGACCTCGCCTTTTGTCAGCTCCTGCGATCCAAAGGATTTGTGACACATGACGATTATCTTGCTTCAGGAGGAGGTGGTCACGGCGCAAGGACAAGTTCTAGATTATACGGCATCGTCGTCAAGAAGCGTTCCAGACTGTTCTCTTTCGCAGTGAAGGGTCGTATCGAAGGTCAGGCCGATCGTGGTGATACCAGGGCAAGCAGTGCATGGTTTGCCTGAGGAAGCGATCAGACGAGGCAGCGCGCCCGGAATGGGTGGGAAGTCGCCGTTCGGTTCATCTGCCAGAACAAGCACGTTGCCAAGAGCGGAATATTCGCCTTGGTCTTTCCTGCGAGGCAGCCGCCCAGAACCCCGGAGAAGGATTGGTACGGGCTACCCTGTCGCTCCAGTCTTGTCACTAGGTCGGGGCACGCGACCAGGCGCCCACTTCCGAGCGGCTCACGATCACGCTACCCGCCTCGATTTTGAGCTGCATGCGCTGTCCCAAAGTTTCAATATCGACCTCAGCGGCCGTCGCAACTCCCCGGCTCTGTATTTCCGGCAGCATCGTGACAATGAGTTCAGCGGTCTGGTGTGACCAGTCGAAACCGGTCTTGGTTCCCCCAACAACCGCCTCCAAGTGCATTGAGGGCGCGGTCAATCCAGCCGCGCGGAATGCCGCATCGAGCTTGATACCCATATTGGTCTCGATACCGCTGCGCCGGAACGTCTCGACGATCCATCGACAGCAGTCGTCGTAGGTCGGCGCTGGCGGGCTGGATCGACAGCCGTCCCAATCCGGCTCATGGAAGACGATGGTCCCTCCAGGCCGGAGGTGACGAGCGACGCCACGCAGCATGGCCACAGGATCGGCTTGAAACATCAGAACATAGCGGCCGATCACGGCGTCGAACGGTCGGTCGAACGAGAGTGCCACGGGATCGCCTTCACGGAAGCTGACATTCTGGATCGGATGCGCCGCCGCGCGCCCCTCCGCCGCCGCAAGGGCCGCTGGAGCCCGATCTGCGCCGATGACCTGACCTTCGCTGCCAACCATCTCGGAAACCAGGAATGTAACGTCGCCCGCGCCACAGCCGACGTCGAGCACGCGCATCCCGGGTTTTATGCCCGCAGACAGCAAGATTCTTCGCGTGATCGGGTTAATGATGCCCGCCTGATGGCTGAGACGCCTGATCTCACGATCGGAATGGACGAGAATATACGGGACGTGAACGTCGACACGTGCGCCATCAGCGACTTCCATGGCTTGCCTCCCCTCATACGACTGTTCCCCAAAGGGGACATCGCGTAAGTCGACGACTATGCGCCGATGCGGCAGCCAGTCAACCAGACTGGCTGTTGACCTCAATGCGAATGTCGCTTCAGGGTCAATGCTTGAAATGAGACACTACCGCCCCCCGGGCCGGCTTGTGCCCGCGCGGTTCGCTGGCTACGCTGCCGGCGCAGGGACAACGCCGGGAGACCATCCGTGAGCATCGAATTCTTGTTGACGTCGCTGATTGTCGTGGCTTCGCCCGGCACCGGCGTTCTCTATACGCTGAGCGCCGGGCTTTCCCGTGGCGCGCGGGCCAGCATCATCGCTGCTTTCGGCTGCACACTCGGCATCATTCCGCATATGGCGGCCGCCATCACCGGTCTGGCGGCGCTGCTGCACACCAGCGCACTCGCCTTCGAGACGCTGAAATATCTGGGCGTCGCCTACCTGCTCTACATGGCGTGGAACACGCTGAAGGAGCGCGGCGGCTTGAACGTCGGGCAGGATGTCGCGCCGCGCTCGGCCGGCAAGGTGATCACCTCGGGCATCCTCATCAACATCCTCAACCCGAAGCTGTCGATTTTCTTCTTCGCCTTCCTGCCGCAGTTCGTCAGCACCACCGAACCGCATGCGCTGTCGAAGATGCTGGAGCTCAGCACCGTCTTCATGTTTTTGACCTTCGTCGTCTTTGTCGCCTACGGCATCTTCGCCGCCTCGATCCGCAGCCATGTCGTGTCGCGGCCGATGGTGATGACCTGGATGCGCCGCACCTTCGCCGGCGCCTTCGTCATGCTTGGCGCCAAGCTGGCGCTGACCGAGAGGTAGAGCCGCCAGCGCTACCCCTTCTTCACATAGCCCATCGCCTCGACGATCCGCCCGCTCTCGACGCGCATCAGGTTGACGCCGCGCAGCGAGTTGCCGTCGGCCATGAAATAGCGCCAGATGGAGGCCGCTCTGCGCCCGCAGATAGAGCACGGTCGCGCGCAAGCGCGGCTGCCCGAGAAACATCAAAACATTATCATTAACGCCTCAAAGCGTGGTCGGTGCCGGGATGCGCACGCCCTGCACTTTGATCGAGCCGCCGAGGGCGCTGGATCCTCGATCAAAGGGTTACTATTGCGTCGATGCTGCCGTTTCAAATGACGTCGTGATCCAATCCTTATAGCGGCAGCGGCTTGCCAGCCTGCTCGGCCATCATGTACTCGGCATACCAGTCCGGCCAGTTCTCATCACGCTGGCCGCCTGTCCGCTTCTCGTGCTCGCCATGGGCCGCAGACGCACGCCGGAGCGCGGCCGCGAGCTCGGCCGACGAGACAAATGTGGTGTCGTCAGCGTCGACGCGGCCGGGCGCTCGCGCAGTGACCTCCTGCAACAGCCAGACATTTCCGGACGGATCGCTGAAGGAGGCCCACGAGGAGTAGCTGCGCCGCTCAGGGTCCGGACCGCTGACACGGCCTTCACGGCCGGCATAGTGGTACACCTCGCTCACGTCGACACCGCGATCGGCGAGTTCGGCGCGCGCTGCCTCGATGTCTGACACGACGAGCTCGCCAACGCTTTCGAGGACATCGAGCTCGACCCGGGCATAGGGCCCTGGGGTGACCCCTGAGCCGAAGACTATCGAACACGGGGAGCCCGGAGGCGTAAACTGGATGACACGAAATTCGTCGCCTGTGATGTCGGCGTCGAGCCTCCAACCCAAGCCGCCGTAAAATCGCTTGGCTCGATCGACGTCCGAAACGGGGATGACGACGACTTCGAGCTTGATGTCGACCCTTCGCGCTGACGGGGTTGCGATTGCGGCTTCGCCGCGCTCCTGAATATCATTCATGACGATCTCCTTGGGTTTGGATGCGTTGCGTTATCTTTAACGCCGCGCGCTGGCCGGTGCCCGTGGTGGCTGTTCATGCATGCAAGCGGGATCTGAGGCACGGGGCCGCACCTATGTCGCCGAATCTCGTGATGCTCTTCTGGATGTGCACATATCCGGTAACGCGAACTCGCGCCCGCTAATCCGAGATGGACTTCGCGGCGGGCGAACGCGTCCTACGTTTTGGAAGACTGGTCGCTAATCAGCAAAAAATATTGCGACCAGATATGCTAGCATTCTTATCGTATTGCAGCAAATCAACTCCCAAAAATCAAAGTCCAATCGAGGGCGAGCGAACTTCCGCTGCGGGTCATGGACACACCCTGCTGCAGAACCCGGCAAAGACCACACCGGGTAAGCCGAAGTTCAAATTAAGGCCTTTCCAAAACACCGCCGCTGAACAGGACAACGGAGCCTTGACGTCCGGGGTCCGATTATAGAAGCGGATCGTCGCCCGCTCGCCGGCTGCACGCTGGGCGCGCCGCGCTCGGCCGGCAAGGTGATCACCTCCGGCATCCTGATCAACATCCTCAACCCGAAACTGTCGATCTTCTTCTTCGCCTTCCTGCCGCAATTCGTCAGCACCACCGAGCCACACGCGCTGTCCAAGATGCTGGAGCTCTCGAGCGTCTTCATGCTTTTGACCTTCGTCGTCTTTTGTCGGCTACGGCATTTTCGCCGCCTCGATCCGCAGCCACGTGGTGTCGCGGCCGATGGTGATGACCTGGATGCGCCGCACCTTCGCCGGCGCCTTCGTCGCGCTAGGCGCAAAACTGGCGCTGACTGAGCGGTAGGGCCTGTCGGCGCTAGCCCTTGACGTATCCCATCGCCTCGACGATCAGCCCGTCCGCTACGCGCATCAGATTGACGCCACGGATGGAGTTGCCGTCGGCATGCCAGTAACGCCAGCGGATTGTCGCCCGTTCACCGGCCACGAACGTCTCTTCAATATCGAAGCGCGTGCCTGGTTCGCTGGCGATCGCCGACCACAGCCGCACGCAGGCCTCCCGGCCGGCATGGCGGGCGCCATCCGGCGCCGGCACGGTGTTTTCGATAACGCAGTCCTCGGCCACCAGGCCCGGGAGTGCCGACGGATCATGATTTTGGAACACGTCGTTGAAGCGCCGCATGATCTCGGCCGTCTGGCTGGATTGGTCGTCTGGCTGGACGACCATGATGCTAGCCTGTTTCATCTCGATATTTCCTGATTTCGTTTTTCCGCAGCGGCGTCCGTGACGAGGTCGGCCTTGAGCCTGATATCAGCGACGCCTGCCAAAGCCCGGGAAACGAGGCATGTTGCTTTCGCCGATTGGGCAAGGCGCTGGAATTCCTCGGGCGCCAGGCCCGGGATTTCGGCTTCCGTTTCAAGGTCGATGCGGGTGAGCGTCGGTCCGGCCGTGCTCGTTCCGAGATGCACCTTGGCGACGGTGTGGATCCGTACGGGGACATGACCGCCGCTGCCCAGTATGGCGCTCAGCGCCATCGAAAAGCAGCCGGCATGCGCCGCCGCAATCAGTTCCTCGGGATTCGTGCCGGGACCGTTCTCGAAGCGCGACGGGAAGGAATAGGCACCTTCGAAGACGCCGCTGCCGAGCCGCAGCCGTCCAGAACCTTCTTTTAACGACCCCTGCCATTGGGCCTCTGCTTCACGGATGGTCATTTGTCGTTCTCCTCTTCGATGTCGAATATATAGACTGATCTACATATTATGTAAACCGATTGTCATATTCGAGGCAAGGCCTATAATGTTCACTCCTGACAGAGGTTGACATGGCGAACGATACCCGCACCCGCATGATCGAGGCGACGGCGCTGCTACTCAGGCAGCGCGGCTATCACGGCACCTCGCTCAACGACATCTTGAGCGCCTCCGGTGCACCAAGAGGATCGCTCTACTTTCATTTTCCGGGCGGCAAGGACCAGCTGGTCATCGAGGTGACGCGCGACAGCGTCGAAAAGGTCACGCAAACGCTGGGTGAGGCACTTGCCGCCGAGCAGGACCCGGCGGTAGCTGTCCACCACATTTACCAGTCGGTCGCGCGCATGCTGGAGGACAACCAGTTCACGCTTGGCTGTCCGATCGCACCCGTGGTGCTGGACTCGCCGACTGACGTGCCGGAGCTGGCCGAACTATGCCGGTCGGCCTTCGAGCAATGGATAGGCTTGCTGCAGGCGGCCTTCGTCAGGGCAGGGGTGCCCGAGCGCCGCGCCCGCGCCCTGGCGCTGCTTGTCGAATCATCACTGGAAGGGCTGATGGTGATCGCGCGCGCCACCCGCGACCGTGCCCAGGTGCTGGCGGTGGCCGACGAAGTCGCCGCCCTGATAGAAGATGCATTGCCCGCCAAAGAGGTCGCTGCAATGTAACGGCACGCTGATACTGCTTGTTTGAGCTTGACAGGCTCGGCCCTAGCCAGCGCCCTCGTCTGCACGACTAGTCAACAATCTCTTTGCGTGCGGCCGAAGCAAGGAAGGCAGAGCGGGTTTGTCCCCGTTCACGCGCCGTGGCATCGATAGCTTCAAGCAGGCCGAGATCGAAGGATACATTGATACGCGTTGTGGAACCACGGTCACGGATCAGCGGAACGACCGTCGTCATAGCGCCTTCGCGATCCTCCGCAAGTTCTGGATCATTTGCAATCGCATCGAAATCGCGAGGGGAAGGCACCGGATCGCCGTCGGCCTCCAGCATTCGCACATGACCGGAAAGCGCCTCGACAGCGTTGCGCACAGCCTCGTCTATCGTGTCGCCAGCCGAAATGCAGCCGGGCATATCGGGAAAGTCGACGCCATAGACGCTATCAGGATCTTTGCGAATAAAAGCGATGTAGCGCATTCTCTTATCTTGCTTTGTTGAGCAGCCCCGCGTGCTTCATCAGCGCCCGAACCGTGCCAATCGGTATATCTTTACGAGGGTGGGGGATTGTCACTTTTCCAAGTTTCGTTGGATGCTTGAAATGATGATGCGAGCCGGTGAAGCCGATCTCAAACCACCCATCCTCCTCAAGCAGTTTGATCAGCTTCCGGCTGTCGCGTTCCATAAGAGCGCTCCGTGTAACATAATACACATTTTGGTGGGATTCAACGCCACTTTTTGCATAGTGGATCAGTTTGAAATTAGCCGGAGCTAAATTCCAGCGTCAGCTTTACACGCTCTATCTCATATCCAGTAAGGTTTGCGATGTTGGCTCTGAGGTGCTCTATCATTTCGGCCATGGTTTTGGGCTCCAGCGCTTTTTCTTCGCTTACATCCTCCGCAGCCTTTACTGGGTCGCCATCGCGCAACCAGTCTTCAGTCACCTCCAATATATTTGCCAAGGCCGCCAGGGTCTCATCTCTCGGTAGTGTGTTGCCCTGGAGCCAGTTCCAGATAGCAGTTGGCGTATAGCCAACCAGTCTAGCGAGTTCAGATTGGCTTACCCGCTTTGCAGACATTCGGAGTTGAAGCCGCTGCGCGAACGTTGCAGTTGGTTGGGGGGAGCGTCTGATTATCGGCATGTGGTTTCTCCAAAGATTTGGAAGAGCAGCCTTGTCATACTGTTTACAATTAAAATCCTGTTAATCTTCATCTTTTTGTAGGGCGCGCTTAGCGGACAGCTGCTCAGCTTCCTTCGCTTCGGTCGGCGCAACGATATCTGAGATCGCTCGTCGGCGAGCCGGGCGGCCATGGCCGAGGTGGCGCGAAGCGCCGAATGAATGCGGACGAAGTTGTAGTCCTTAGTGCGGCGCGACCGCATTGGCGTGAGCCTCGACTTTCCTGGAAAGCCATTGGTCAATATTCAAAAGGGCGACCTCTCGGCCGCCCTTTCCATATCAGAAGGCTGATGAGCTGGATTAGAAATCCATGCCGCCACTCAAGCCCGCTTTCGGGCTTGAGCATTGTCAGTTCATGGGCGTGCTTATGGATTTCCTTAGAAATCCATGCCGCCCATGCCGCCCATGCCGCCGCCGCCCATGCCGCCAGGCATGCCGCCGCCAGCCGACTCCTTCTTCGGAGCCTCCGCGATCATGGCTTCGGTGGTGACCAGCAGGCCGGCG
>NZ_JBVVQD010000045.1:0-38777 GCF_055811755.1 Mesorhizobium sp. WSM4840 | reverse complement strand
GAACCCCCTCGCGCACAATGCGCAAAACTGTTCGCGATGTCCTCGCACACCTGTTCGCGATGTCCCCAGTCCAAACAGGGGCCTCAAGGGGGAGGGATGGCGCTCCAGACCATCAACGGGATTTCCACCACCCCGGCAGGCTGATAGACTCGGTCGCCTGCGGAGGAGACGGCGATGCCGATCAATCTCGACGAGTTGAAGAATGCCACCAACCTGCGCGGCCGCCGCCCGCGCAACGGTGGTACGTTCGTCGCGCCGGTCGACGGCAGGGCGCATGTGTCGGGCGAGCGCACCATGCCGCTGCTGCAGCAGACCATCCCGGCACTGCTTTCCGATACCGTCAGCAAATACGGCACGCTCGATGCCGCCGTCTTTGTCGACCAGGACAAGCGCTTCACCTGGAGCGAACTTTCAGACACGGTGGACGCGCTGGCCGCAGGCTTCCTGGCGCTTGGCCTGGCAAAAGGCGACCGCGTCGGCATCTGGTCGCCCAACCGCTGGGAATGGCTGGTGACGCAGTTCGCCACCGCGCGCATCGGCCTGATCCTGGTCAACATCAACCCGGCCTACCGGCTGACCGAGCTGGACTATGCGCTGAACAAGGTTGGCTGCCGAGCGCTGGTCACGGCCGTCAAATTCAAGAGCTCCGACTATCTCGGCATGATCGAGACGCTGGCGCCGGAGATCGCGACGGCGACACCGGGCGAGCTCAACGCGAAGAAATTGCCGGCGCTAAAAATCGTCATCCGCATGGGCGAGGAGAACTCGCCCGGCATGTTCAATTTCGCCGACGTGCTGGCGATGGCCGGGCGCGACGAGCATGACAGCCTCGACCGGATCTCCGAGGGGCTGAAGCCCGGCGACGCCATCAACATCCAGTTCACCTCAGGTACGACAGGCGCGCCAAAGGGCGCTACGCTGACCCACAACAACCTCGTCAACAACGGCAATTTCGTCACCTCGGCGATCAGGGTGACCGTCGAGGACCGGTTGTGCATCCCGGTGCCGCTCTATCACTGTTTCGGCATGTCGATGGGCACGATCGGCTGCGTCACCAAGGGCGCGACCATGGTTTTCCCTGGCGAGGGCTTTGATGCCGGCGCCACGCTGAAGGCGGTGGCGGGCGAGCGCTGCACCGGCCTCTACGGCGTGCCGACCATGTTCGTCGGCATGCTCGACCATCCGGATTTCGACACCTTCGATCTCACCAGCCTGCGCACCGGCATCATGGCCGGCTCGCCGTGCCCGATCGAGGTGATGAAGAAGGTGGTGTCGCTGATGCACATGGCGGAGGTGACAATTGCCTATGGCATGACCGAGACCAGCCCGGTGTCGTTCCAGAGCAGCGTCGACGATCCGTTGGAAAAGCGCGTCTCGACGGTCGGGCGCGTCCACCCCCATGTCGAGGTCAAGGCGATCGATGCCGACGGCGCCACCGTTGCGGTCGGCGCGCCGGGCGAACTCTGCACGCGCGGCTATTCGGTGATGAAGGGCTATTGGGACGACGAGGAAAAAACCCGCGAGGCGATCGACGCCGACGGCTGGATGCACACCGGCGACCTCGCCACGATCGATGCCGAGGGCTATTGCAACATTGTCGGCCGGGTCAAGGATATGGTCATACGCGGCGGAGAGAACGTCTATCCGCGCGAGGTCGAGGAGTTTCTCTACCGCCACCCCAAGGTCAGGGAAGTGCAGGTTTTCGGCATTCCCGACCCGAAATACGGCGAGGAGCTTTGTGCGTGGATCGTGCTCAAGCCGGGCCAGATCGCCACCGAGCAGGAGATCAAGGCCTTTTGCGCCGGCCAGATCGCCCATTACAAGATCCCGCGCCACATCCGCTTCCGCACCGAATTGCCGATGACGGTGACCGGTAAGCCGCAGAAGTTTCTCATGCGCGAGGCGATGGTTGACGAACTGGGGCTGGTGACGCCGAGGACCGCCTGAAGCGGGGTGTCCGCGTCGCGCCACGCGGCCGTTACGCTCCCACGATTCCAAGGCGGGATTCGGTCACCGCGATCTGGCCAAATCAGCAATAGAATTGCCGTCAGAATGGAGTGTCCAAAAATGAAGGTCTTGTTCATTTCGAGTATGGCCATCATTGCGCCGGATCCAGCCGAGAGCCGCAAGCTCTTCATTGACGTGCTGGGCTTGCCGCTCAAGCGCCACGAGGGCGATGAGTACTACTTCAGCGAGAGCATCGGCGGCAGTAAGCATTTTGGCGTATGGCCGCTCTCGCAGGCTGCCGAAGCGTGCTTTGGCACACGCGAGTGGCCGGCGGATCGGCCGATACCGCAAGCCTGTATCGAGTTCGAAGTCGAAACCCCAGACAGCGTTGCTGCCGCCGCACAGGAGCTTCAGGAAAAAGGGTATGACCTGCTCCATGGTGCACGCACCGAGCCCTGGGGCCAGACCGTCGCCCGAGTCCTGACGATTGAAGGAGCGATCGTCGGCATGTCCTATGCACCCTGGATGCATGAGGTTTAAACTGCGCCTGCAGGCCCCCAACGACCCGATGCAATGAAGAGTTGAGCAACATGTTGCCCAGAAACTCCGTTCTCATATGAGCACCCTCGATGCGCGAGGCGATGGTTGACGAACTGGGGCTGGTGACGCCGAAGACCGCCTGAGCGGGCAACGGGCTCCCGTACGCGTTTCAAGAACAGAGGCGTTGTCTCAATGTCGGGCGACAATGACCCGGTCGAACGCGGCGTCCCCGCTGAGATCTGCGACGACGGACCCTGAGCCAGCACCAGTGACAGGCAGCGATAATGTCGTACTGCTACCCCGGAAGTGTAGGTGTGTACTCACGCCTCCTCTTTCGCGCGGCGCGCCACTCCTCGAATCGCTGCAGAATGACGAAGAAGGAAGGCACGAAGAGAATGGCGAGGCAGGTCGAGGCGATCATGCCGGAAAAGACCGTGATGCCGATCGACTTGCGCGCGCTGGCCCCGGCGCCTGTCGCCACCACCAGCGGCGCGACACCAAGGATAAACGCGAAGGACGTCATCAGGATGGGCCGGAAGCGCGCTCGTGCTGCCTCGATCGCCGCTTCGACGATCGGTCTGCCGGCGGCGCGCAACTCGCGAGCGACCTCGACTATCAGGATGGCGTTCTTGGCCGAAAGCGCAATCAGCAGGATCAGGCCGATCTGCACGTAGAGATTGTTGTCGACGCCTACGATGGTGAGGACCAGGACCGGACCCACCAGCGACAGCGGCGCGGCGAGCAAGACAGAGATCGGCGCCAGCCAGCTCTCGTACTGGCCTGCCAGCACCAGATAGACCAGCAGCAGCGCCAGGCCGAACACCAGATAGATCTGGTTACCGACGAGCTTCTCCTGGAAGGACAACGCCGTCCACTCAAAGCCGGCGCCGGGCGGCAGAGTGTCGGCCGCGACCTCCTCCATCAGCTTGATCGCGTCGCCCGACGAGAAACCTTGCGCCTGCACGCCAATGATCGATGCCGAGGGATAAAGGTTGTAGAGACTGATCAGCGACGGGCCGACGCTTGGTGTGACCATCAGCAGCGTTCCGAGCGGAATCATGTCGCCGTTCTGGTTGCGCACAGTCAGACGGCCGATATTCTCCGGCGTCAGGCGGAATTGTGAATCGCCCTGCACGTAAATCTGGAACACCCGCCCGAACTTGTTGAACTGACTGACATAGGTCGAGCCGAGATAGCCGGCCAGCGTCTGGAAGACCTGGTCCGTGGTCAGCCCAAGGGTTTGCACCTTCTCGCGATCGAGTTCGACCGCGTATTGCGGGACGTTGGCCCGGAACGGTGCCGACACGCGCTGTATGCCCGACTGCGTCCCCGCGGTCCTGGTCACCGCCTCGACCACGCCTTGCAGCTTGGGGAGGTCAAAACTGCTGTCACGCAGTTCGACCTGCATGGTGAACCCGGCCGCGTTGCCGATGCCCTGGATCGGCGGCGGCGGCAGCACCAGCACACGTCCGTCATCCATGTCGGACAGACCTTTGTTGAGCGTCGCATATAGCGACGCAAGATCCTCGCTCTTGCCGCGCAGCTTCCAGTCCTTGAGGATGATGTAGGCAACGCCGGCGTTCGCCAGCGTCGAGTTATTGTCGAGTGCCGAGATGCCGGCGATGGTCACGACCTGATCGACGCCAGGCGTGGCCTTGGCGATCTTCGAAACCTGTTGCAGCGTCTCCTGCGTACGGCCCAGTGCCGCGCCATCGGGCAGCTGAACCGCGGCGAGCAGGTAACCCTGATCCTCGATTGGAATGAAGCCGGTGGCCACGCGCGATATGCCATAGCCCGCCGCACCGATGATCAGCAGCGCAATGACGCCCATCACCGCACTGTGACGCACCATGGAGCCGATCAGGCCGGCATAACGGTTCTCCATGCGCTGGTAGATCGTGTTGAAGCCGCGGAAGAAGACATTGCGCTGGTCCGGCGGCACCGGACGCCTCAGCCAGGTCGCGCACTGCGTCGGCTTGAGCGTGGCCGCGTTGATGGCGCTGATTATGGCAGTTGCCGCAATCACAAGTGCGAATTGCGCGTACATTTGCCCCGTGAGCCCGGGCAGGAACGCAGCCGGGAGGAACACCGCCATCAGCACCAAGGTGATGCCGATGATCGGTCCGAACAGCGCGTTCATGGCGGCAATCGCCGCGTCGTGGCCCGACATGCCGCGCTCCATATTGTGAGCGGCTCCCTCGACCACGACGATGGCGTCGTCGACGACGATGCCGATGGCAAGCACGATGGCGAACAGGGTCGACAGATTCACCGAAAAGCCGAGCGCCGCCATCGCCGCGAACGCCCCGATGATCGTCACCGGAACGGTCGTTGCCGGCACCAGCATCGCCCGCCAGTCCTGCAGGAAAAGCAGGATGACGATGAGCACCAGGACGGCGGCTTCGATCAGCGTCTTGTAGACCTCGTGGATCGCCTGGCTGACGAAAATCGTGGTGTTGAAGGGGATCGAGTACGCCAGGTCTTGCGGGAACTCGCGCGACAGCTCCTTCATCCTTGTCTCGACCTTGCCGGCCACATCGAGCGCGTTGGCGCCCGGCGACAGGAAAACAGCCAGACCCGCCGCTTCCTGGCCATCGAGATTGAAGAGCTGCCCATAGGTCTGGGCGCCGAGCTCGACCCGGCCGACGTCGCGCACGCGCGTCATGTCGCCATTGGCGCCAGTCTTGACGATCACGGCGCCGAACTGATCGGGATCGTCAAGGCGGCTGGACACCTCGATCGTGTACTGGAAGGACTGGCTCCCGGGCGTCGGGGGCGCGCCAATCTGGCCTGCGGTGACCTGTTCGCTCTGCTGCCCCAGCGCCTGGACGACGTCCTGCGTGGTAAGGCCGCGCGCCTGCATCTTCTCGGGATCGAGCCAAACGCGCATGGAATACTGACCGGCGCCAAAGACATTGACATTGCCGACTCCGGGTAGCCTGGAGAGCTCATCCTTCAGCCGGATGGTGGCGTAGTTGGCGAGATAAAGGCTGTCATATTCTCCGTTCGGCGAAGTCAGCGTGACGATTTCGAGGATCGAGGTCGACTTCTTCTGAGCGGTGACACCTTGCACCTGCACCGCTTGCGGCAGCGCCGCTAGGGCGGCGGACACACGGTTCTGCACACGCACTTGCGCCTGGTCGAGATCGGTGCCGATCGCGAACGTGACGGTCAGGTTATAGGTGCCATCCGATGCAGCAAATGACTGCATGTAGATCATGCCCTCGACTCCGTTAACCTGCTGCTCGATCGGCAACGCCACCGTGTCGATCACCGCACGCGCGCTCGCTCCCGGATAGCGCGTGGTCACCGAAACGGTAGGCGGCACCACGTCGGGATACTGCGCCACCGGCAGGGCAAAGAGCGAGATGACGCCTATGACGACCATGAGGATGGCGATTACGTTCGCCAGGACCGGCCGCTCGATGAAGAATTTGGAGATCATTGCGCGGCGCCGTCCGTGACGACTGCTTCCAGCTTCGTTTCTTGCGGCTCGATCTTCTGGCCGGGTACGGCCGTCAGCAGGCCGGAGACAAGGACATGGTCGTCCGCCGCGATACCCTTGGTGATCACTCGCAACGCGCCGACGAGTTGGCCGATCTCAACCGGACGCTGTTCGACGACGTCGTCCTTTCCGGCGACGAGCACGTAGCGACCCTTCTGGTCGCTACCGATCGCCCGGTCGGGAACGAGCAGCATGTTCGGCTCTACGCCCAACGGCACGCGCACACGCACGAAATAGCCAGGCAGCAGTTCCCGGCCTTCATTGGGGAGCACTGCGCGGACCGCTAGCGTGCCGGTGGCAGCGGTAACCTCTGGCGCGGCGTAGTCCAGCGTTCCCGCGTGGGGATAACCCGTCTCGGTCTGCAAGCCGACCTCGACCGGTATTTTCTTGAGATCCTGCGCGGTCGTTCCACGCTTCGCCATGGCGGCGCGAATGCGCAGCACATCCTGCTCCGAGATGTTGAAATTGACGTAGATGGGGGCGGTCTGAACGATGGTCGCCAGCGTGGTGACGCTGCCGGCGCCGACGAGCTGCCCCGTCGACACCTGGCGTAAGGTGACGATGCCCGCGAACGGCGCTTTGACCTCCGTATAGCTCAGATTGAGTTGAGCCTGTTTGACGTCGACCGCGCTCTGCTTCTGCTTGGCGATGTCGACGTCTGCTGCCGCGGCCGCCTGGTCGGCGGTCGATTGCGAGATGATTTTCTGGGACAACAGCTCCTGCTGCCGCTTTAGGTCAGCACCGGACTGCTTGGCGGCGGCATCAGATGAACCCTGCCCGGCCTCGGCTTGCTCAAGCGCCAGCTGGTAGGAATCGGGCTCGATCAGGAACAGCCGGGCGCCGGCCTTGACCTCGTCGCCGTCCTTGTAATCGATTTCCTGGATGAAGCCCGAGACGCGCGCAACCAGGGGCGTCGTGTTCACCGCCGCGGCAATGCCGGTGGCCTCGAGATAAGGAGTCACGCTCTGCTTCATCGGGAGCGCCACGTCGACCTTGGGCGGAGGTGGCGGTACGTATGTGTTTTCCTCGCTACAAGCGGACAATAGTAGTGTAACGGCGAACAAGCCTGCCGCCTGCGCGATTCTACCCGATAGGAAAAGCATTTCCCCCCTCTATATACTTCCCGGTGTATATCGCATTGTATAAAAGTGAGCTAATCTACATGTTTGAGGGGAGTTTGTCATGCGGATTGCGTTGAGCGTGCTTTTCTTGGCAACTCAGATGGCAACCACCGTGGCGCTGGCGCAGACGGCGGCCGAGCGTGAGGCCTGCCAGGCAGATTACCAGAAGTTCTGCAAGGGCGTGTTGCCGGGCGGCGGCCACGTCATCAAATGCCTGGCCGATCACATGAGCGAGCTGACGCCCGAATGTCAAAAGGTCGTCAAGGCGAACACGCCTGGATAGCACCACTGTGCCTTGCCGAGCCGCAGGTGAACATGACGTGTCGGACTGGAGCGCCGGTGGGCGAGGTCTGCGGGCGCCGGATCGTGGCCCTGCCGTCTGGTTTGGAGTTGCAAAGCTGGTCCGCTTTGCGGATTTTCCCGAACATTCCCGACGCATTTCAGGAGCGGACCTTCGCTCATCGTCCGGAACCCGGCCCCAAGCGGACAGTGACGTTAAGGTAAGCTGCCCTTTGCGACGCCCGGGCGAGACAGACGCTTCCGGGGTGGAGAAAAGCGGTTGGCTACCTATTTCGGAAGAGCGCGGATGGGGAAACAAGGCCGAAATCCTGGCCTTAAAGCGAAAGGAACGCGCAAATGGCAAAGAATACGATCTGCCTCTGGTACGATAAGGACGCCGAGGCTGCCGCCCGCTTCTACTCCGAGGTCTTTCCTGACAGCGTGGTGGGTGCTGTGCACCGTGCACCCAGTGACTACCCAGCCGGCAAAGAAGGCGACGTGTTGACGGTTGAATTCACAGTTGCGGGCCTTCCTTGTATCGGCCTCAACGGGGGTCCCGAGTTCAAGCACAACGAAGCCTTCTCGTTCCAGATCGCCACCGACGATCAGGAGGAGACCGACCGCTATTGGAATGCCATCGTCGGCAATGGCGGCCAGGAGAGCGTGTGCGGCTGGTGCAAAGACAAATGGGGGATTTCCTGGCAAATCACGCCGCGCGTGCTGACTGACGCGATGGCGGCTGGCGGCGACGAGGCAAAGCGCGCGTTTGATGCCATGATGACCATGGTGAAAATCGACGTCGCCGCGATCGAGGCAGCGCGGCGCGGTTGACGCTCCATCGCGTCCTGCGGCCAAATTGCTGCCAGAGCGTGTCAGCTCGCCACCCAGTGCGGCCGTCGCCAGCTTGCGTTGCGGCGACGATCAGTCACTTACGACTGGGTAGCGCCAAATGCGGACCTTTGTGTCCTTGGCGAGAGCGGTCATTCAGTGGCGCGATGCGTAACTGCTACTCGCCCATTGCTTGGGAAAGTCCCGGCACCTGTCCTTAAGAGAGAACCGCCCTAGTTTAGGCGATAGGACGTGCGCTGCAATTTTTGCTGGGCCGTCTTTGACTAGTCTTGTCGGACGTGGGTTTGAAAAGCCCGACACCTTTGGGAGGAACCGATGACCAAAGCAAGGATCCAGAATATGAGGTCGCGCCGCAAGTTCCTTGGCGAGGCGGCCGTGGCAGCTGCGGCGATCGTTGCCGCGCCGAGCGTCGTCAAGGCGCAGGGGCCGGTCAACATGCGCTGGCAGAGCACATGGCCTTCCAAGGATATCTTTCACGAATTCGCGCTCGATTTCGCCAAGAAGGTCAACGACATGACCGGCGGCGACCTGAAGATCGAGGTGCTGCCGGCGGGCGCCGTGGTGCCGGCCTTCGGCCTGCTCGACGCGGTGTCGCAAGGAACGCTCGACGGCGGCCACGGCGTGGTCGTCTATCACTATGGCAAACAGTCGGCGCTGGCGCTGTGGGGTTCCGGTCCGGGCTTCGCCATGGATGCCAACATGCTGCTCGCCTGGCACAAATATGGCGGCGGCAAGGAGCTGCTCGCAAAGCTCTATGAATCGATCGGCGCCAATGTCGTTTCGTTCCTCTACGGGCCGATGCCGACGCAGCCGCTCGGCTGGTTCAAGAAGCCGGTGGCGAAGGCCGAGGATCTCCAGGGCCTGAAATTCCGCACCGTCGGCATTTCCATTGACGTGTTCACCGGACTCGGTGCTGCGGTCAACGCGCTGCCGGGCGGCGAAATCGTCGCGGCATTGGATCGCGGCCTGCTCGATGCGGCCGAGTTCAACAACGCCTCGTCCGATCGGGTCCTCGGCTTCCCGGACGTCTCCAAGATCTGCATGCTGCAAAGCTATCACCAGAATGCCGAGCAGTTCGAGATCTTGTTCAACAGGGCGAAATACGACGCCATGCCTGACCAGATGAAGGCCATCATCACCAATGCGGTCGAGGCGGCCTCGCAGGACATGCACTGGAAGGCGATCGACCGCTATTCGAAAGACTATCTGGAGATGCAGACGACCGACAAGGTCAAATTCTACAAGACACCGGAAGCGATCCTCAAGCAACAGCTGGAGGTCTACGACGAGGTCGTGAAGAAGAAGGCGGCTGAAAATCCGCTGTTCCGGGAGGTCCTTGAATCGCAGATCGCCTTTGCCCAGCGGGCAACACAATGGGAACAGGACGTAGTCGTCAGCCGCCGCCTGGTCTTCGATCATTACTTCGGACCTGACGGGGCAGCAAAGAAGATCTGAAGCACAGTTCGAGCCGACAAGGCACCATCGGGGCCATGACCGACGGTGCCTTGCCTTCTTACCAACACTCTGGCCATCCGGCTGCCTCGTATGAACGTCCAGCATTTCCTGAATACAGTCGATGCAATCAGCACGTGGGTCGGCAAGGCCGCGGCGTGGCTTATCATCGGGCTGATGACGCTGGTCTGCGTCGAGGTCTTCAAGCGCTACATCCTGAACATGCCCACGGCGTGGATATTCGACGCCAGCAACATGTTCTACGGCTCGCTGTTCATGCTCGCCGGAGCCTATGCGCTGGCGCAGAATGCACATGTGCGCGGCGATTTTCTATACAGCTCGATGCGGCCCCGGACTCAAGCCGCGCTCGATCTTTTGTTGTACGTGGTTTTCTTCCTGCCGGGGATCGCGGCGCTCGTCTATGCAGGCTACGACTATGCCGCGATTTCATGGCGGATCGGGGAGCATTCGACCGTGACAGCGGAGGGTCCGCCGATCTACCATTTCAAATCGGTCATTCCGCTGGCCGGCGCCCTGGTGATGCTCCAGGGCGTGGCCGAGATCGTGCGCTGCATCGTCTGTCTCAGGGCCGGGCAATGGCCCAGCCGGCGCAAGGACGTTGCGGAGATCGACGTCGTGGAGGAACAGCTCGCGCTCAGCGAATTTGTGGATGAAGAGACGCGCAAGACCGCAATCGAGCGCGCACAAAAGATAGACGAGCAAGCGCGCCAGCGCGGAATGGGTGGAGACCTGCAGAGTTGAGCGATCCAGCCCTCGGACTCACGATGCTTATGCTCATCGTGGTCGTCATAGTCATGGGTTTCCCGACAGCCTTCACGCTGATGGGCCTTGGCATGTTTTTCGGGTTCTACGCGTTCTACAACCCGGCGGAGCACTGGATCGACAACCGCGTCTTCGATCTGATGGTCCAGCGCACCTATGGGGCAATGACCAATGACGTTCTGATCTCCATCCCGCTTTTCGTGCTCATGGGATATGTGATGGAACGCGGGGCGCTGGTCGACAAGATGTTCTACAGCATCCAGCTTTCGTTCCGACGAGTACCGGCGTCGCTGGCCATCGCTACGCTCATTGTCTGCACCTTCTGGGGCATCGCCAGTGGCCTCGTCGGCGCCGTTGTGGTTTTGATGGGGGTGATTGCCTTCAATCCGATGCTGCGCGCCGGATACGATGTGAAGCTCGCTTCCGGCGTGATCACCGCGGGCGGCACGCTGGGCATCCTGATCCCACCGTCAGTCATGATCATCGTCTATGCGGCAGTTGCAGGCCAGTCCGTCGTGAAGCTCTATGCTGCGGCGATGTTCCCCGGTTTTTTCCTCGCCTTCCTCTATCTCATCTACATTCTTGGCTGGGCGACAATCAGTCCGAAGATCGCCCCGCCGTTGCCGGAGAATCAAACAAGGGTTCCGGTGCCTGCGTGGATGCGAAGCCTTCAGACAGTTTACTCGCGCAACATGCTTGTTGGACTTCTTTCCGCCTTGTTCTCGCCGTCCAGGGCGATGGCGCTCGAGACGGAGAACGGACGCCTCACATATTGGGAGCTGTTCAAGAATTTCTGCGCTGCGCTGGTACCCCTCGCCTTGACAGCACTCACCCTCCTGCTGGTGTGGTGGTATGTCGTCATCCATCCGCAGGCATCGGCCGACGTCGAAGCTCCAGAGGGATTGGAGCAGCTCGGCGCTCCGGCCGTGGAGGAACTCGGCGCACCCGCAGTGGACGCAGGGCCGGCAACCAGCTTCTACGCCACCTTCGGCATCATCGCAGCACTCGCTGCAGTGGTGCTCGTCCGTTACTACCGGAACATGACTGCCGAACGGCTCGAGGTCGTAAAGCTCCTGGTCTCGTCGGTCATGCCGCTGGCCATACTTACTGTCGTCGTGCTCGGCGTCATCCTATTCGGAATCACGACGGCGACCGAGTCCGCGGCAGTCGGCGCCGCTGGTGCCTTTCTGCTGGCGTTACAGGCGCGAACGCTCGACTGGAAGCGCATCAAGGAAGCAGTGTTCCTGACGGCCAAGACCACAGCCATGGTTTGCTGGCTCTTTGTCGGCTCGGCGCTGTTCTCCGCCGTTTTTGCGATCCTCGGCGGCCAGGCACTTCTCGAGCAATGGGTGCTCGCGCTCGACCTGACGCCCGTGCAGTTCATGATCCTGTCGCAGGCGATCATCTTCATTCTCGGCTGGCCGCTCGAATGGACCGAGATCATCATCATCTTCGTGCCGATCTTCCTACCGATGCTGACGCACTTCGACATCGATCCGGTTCTCTGGGGCGTTCTCGTTTTCGTCAATCTGCAGGCGGCGTTCCTGTCACCTCCGGTCGCGATGTCGGCCTACTATCTCAAGGGCGTTTCGCCTCCGCATGTCACGCTCAACCAGATATTCGCCGGGATGATGCCCTACATGCTGATCGTCATCCTCTGCATGATCCTCATGTATATCTGGCCCGGCATGGCGCTCTGGCTTCCGAACTATCTTTACGGCGGCTGAGAAAGACTCTGTTCTCGGATGCCTTGGGCGACCGCGCGTTTTCGGCCGCTTCGACCCACGGGATGTCCTTTTGAACGCTAAAGCAGGATCTCGGAGATACAGGCGATCGGAAGGTCTACTTTCGGGCGATAATCGACGCGAGCGAATGACGGCTTAGATCATGGGCTCGGCCGACGACGAACGAGCTTCGGCAATAGGCTCATAGCAGAGTTTCCATTGGATCGTACGACGCGCCTCACGCCGCCAGCACCGCCTCATCCAGTCCGCGGACGATCTTGGCCAGCTCAACATACTCGTCGTGCCGGACCTTGTTGCGCCGCCAGGCGAGGCGAGCGCTGCGGCATCGGTTCCTGGAACGGCGCGATCTTCAGATCGCGCATGTTGGCAAAGGCTAAACCGCCGGTCCTTCGAGCCCGCTTCTCTCGTGCGATTCCCACAGGAACCAGCCGAGGACGGTACCGAAGAAGAATGTGTGGGCAACGAACTGCACGACCGGGCTTGCTTGCAGGAACCAGGGGAATGCGATCGGCGCGATCACATAGAAATTGACGAGCCACAAGGCGAGGCCAAAGACGCTGCCGAGACCAATGAAGGCTGCTCTCCCTCGCAGCATTGCGGCAATCTCCCCGAACACGATCCCATAGGCGATGGCCAGGATCAAATGCACGATCACGCCGGCGATGCTGGCCGTCAGGAGCGGGTAGCCGGGATCGAGAGCTTCCGGTCCAAGTGCGATGGCGCCGATCATGCGCAGGGGCATGAAGAACGCTTCCGCCCCCATCATGAACGCACTCGCCGTCATTTCGAACGCCGCAAAGACGATGCCTGCGACAATGCCCGCAACGGCCCCCTGCTGGAGTCCCCATCGGATGTCGCGCGGCGTCACTGGCGTATGGATGTAATCACGGTAAGCCATCATACTGCTCCCTGTTCTGGACGCAGACTTCTCCGCAAAATCAATGCCGTAGACGCGTCGACGGTTCCGGGCGTTCGGTACAATTCACGGTGATTTGATTGAAGTTGATGTTTCCCAGGCCGAACGGACGGGGAATGATACGTCCCCGTAGCGTACACTGACTGCGCTCCCTAACTCTCTCCGCACCCGTTGCACGCTCCACCTGGAATGCCTGAGATCCCGAACGCCATCCTTCAGGAGGTGGGGCTGCTTTCGTCCCCTTGGCGTATTCCTGACTCTCAGTGCGATGATTTGAACATTTGCTTTGGGTCATAGCAGACTTTCCATTGGATGGTGCGACGCGCCTCACGCCGCCAGCACCGCCGCATCCAGCCCACGAATAATCTTCGCCAGTTCCACACATTCGTCGTGCCGGGCCTTGTTGCGTCGCCAGGCGAGGCAGATCGTGCGCTGCGGCATCGGCTCCTGGAACGGCACGATCTTCAGATCGCGCATGGCGCTGGCCGGTCCTGCGGCCATTTCCGGGATGAGCGTGACGCCGAGCCCGTGCGCCACCATCTGCAGCAGCGTCGTCAGGCTGGTCGCGCCATAGCTTGCCATTGCCACCGGCCGCACGCTGCCGCAGACGGCAAGCGCCTGTTCGCGCAGGCAATGGCCTTCCTCAAGCAGCATCAGCCTTTCCAATGCCGGGCTTTCCGGCGGAACCGGCGGCGAGGCGAAGGCGGGGTCGCCGGCCGGTACGGCAAGGAAGAACCGGTCGGAGAAAAGCGGCTCGGTGATCAGCCCGGGCTGTTCGAGGGGAAGGGCCGCGATGAAGGCGTCGAGTTTTCCCAGGGCGGTGTCCTCGACCAGCGACGCGGTCACCGCTTCGCGCAGTTCGAGCTGCAAGGCCGGGAAATGCCGTTTCAGCTCCGGCAGCACATGCGGCAGCAGATAGGGCGCCACCGTCGGGATGATGCCGAGCCGGAAGCGCCCTTCCATGGCGGGGCGGCCACGCCGGGCCGTGGTCTCGATTTCGCGGATGTCGGCAAGAATGCGCTCGATGCGCGGCAGCATGGCCAATGCCTCGTCGGTCATCCGCACCGATTTGCCGCCGCGCTCGAACAACCGGCAGTTGAGCCGTAGCTCCATCTCGGCGATCTGTGAGGACAGCGCCGGCTGGCTGACGCCGGCCAGCTTCGCGGCGCGGCCGAAATGCAGCGTCTGCGCCAGCGCCTCGAAATATTGCATCTGCCGGACGGTGAGACCAATCATAAGGAAAACCTATCGCAATAAACAGGAAAGGCAATTTGTTTTTATCGGCAATGCGGCCTAGTCTGGAACCATTCCAAAATGGCGTGGCTCAAGGCCCGTCCGGAAAATCAACAAACCCCGGAAAATCAACAAATCCCGGAAAACGACAAATCGGAGAGAACGATGGACGCAAAGACCGATGACACCAGCGCGGGAAAATGCCCGGTCGTGCACACGACTATCGCCAGGGCCAACCGTGACTGGTGGCCGAACCAGCTGAATGTGCAGGTACTCCACCAGCAATCCGCACTGTCCGATCCAATGGGCGAGGCGTTCGACTACGCCAAGGAATTCGAGAGTCTCGACCTGAACGCCGTGATCAAGGACCTGCATGCCCTGATGACGGACTCGCAGGAGTGGTGGCCGGCCGACTTTGGCCATTACGGGCCGCTGTTCATCCGCATGGCCTGGCACAGCGCCGGCACGTACCGCATCGGCGACGGCCGCGGCGGCGCCGGAGCCGGCCAGCAGCGCTTCGCGCCGCTCAACAGCTGGCCGGACAACGTCAACCTCGACAAGGCCCGCCGGCTGCTGTGGCCGATCAAGCAGAAATACGGCCGCAAGATCTCCTGGGCCGACCTGATGATTCTCACCGGCAACGTCGCCCTGGAATCGATGGGCTTCAAGACCTTCGGTTTTGCCGGCGGGCGCGCCGATGTCTGGGAGCCCGAACAGGACATCTACTGGGGCCCGGAAGGCAAGTGGCTGGCCGACGAGCGCTACAGCGGCGACCGCGATCTCCAGAACCCTCTCGCCGCCGTGCAGATGGGCCTGATCTACGTCAATCCGGAAGGGCCGAACGGCAACCCGGATCCGTTGGCCGCGGCGCGCGACATTCGCGAGACCTTCGCGCGTATGGCAATGAGCGACGAAGAGACCGTCGCACTCATCGCCGGCGGCCACACCTTCGGCAAGACCCACGGCGCCGGCGATGCGACGCTGGTGGGCCCGGAGCCGGAGGCCGCCGGCATTGAAGAGCAGGGCCTCGGCTGGGCGAGCACGTTTGGCAGCGGCAAAGGCGGTGACGCGATCGGCAGCGGCCTGGAAGTGACCTGGACGACGACGCCGACCAAGTGGGGCAACAACTTCTTCGACAATTTGTTCGGCTTCGAATGGGAGCTGACCAAGAGCCCGGCCGGGGCGCACCAGTGGACGCCGAAGGGCGGCGCCGGCGCCGGCACGGTGCCGGATGCGCACGATGCAGCCAAGCGTCACGCGCCATCGATGCTGACCACCGACCTCGCTTTGCGGTTCGATCCTGCCTACGAAAAGATATCGCGGCGCTTCCATCAGAATCCGGACCAGTTCGCCGATGCCTTCGCCCGCGCGTGGTACAAACTGACCCACCGCGACATGGGCCCGATCGTGCGCTATCTCGGCCCGCTCGTTCCCAAGGAAGAGCTGCCGTGGCAGGATCCTATCCCTGCCGTCGATCATGTTCTGGTCGATGAGCTGGATGTGGCCGCCCTGAAGGCGAAGATCCTCGCCTCCGGCCTTTCGGTGCCGCAGCTGGTGTCGACGGCCTGGGCGTCCGCCTCGACGTTCCGTGGCTCCGACAAGCGCGGTGGCGCCAACGGCGCGCGCATTCGCCTGGCGCCGCAGAAGGATTGGGACGTCAACCAGCCGGCTCAGCTGGCCAAGGTCCTGGAGAAACTCGAAGCGATCCAGAAGGAGTTCAATACTTCGCAGTCCGGCGACAAGAAAGTCTCGCTTGCCGACCTGATCGTCATTGGCGGCGGCGCCGCAATCGAAAAGGCCGCGAAGGACGCCGGCAACGACGTGAAGGTTCCGTTCACGCCGGGTCGCATGGATGCCTCGCAGGAGCAGACCGACGTCGACTCTTTCGCCCCGCTCGAACCGACCGCCGACGGTTTCCGCAACTATCTCAGCGGCAGGCAGCGTTTGTCGCCCGAGGAGGCGCTGGTCGATCGGGCGCAATTGCTGACGCTGACGGCGCCGGAGATGACGGTCCTCGTCGGCGGCCTGCGTGTGCTCGGCGCAAATACCGACCAGTCAACGCACGGCGTCTTCACCAAACGGCCCGAGACGCTGACGAATGACTTCTTCGTCAACCTGCTCGACATGGGCACGGTGTGGAAGTCGACATCGGACGCCAAGGATGTGTTCGAAGGACGCGACCGGGCAACAGGCGAGCTCAAGTGGAGCGGCACCCGCGTCGACCTGATCTTCGGCTCGCACTCGCAGCTGCGCGCCCTGGCGGAAGTTTATGCGACCGCGGACGCCAAGGAGAAATTCGCCAACGACTTCGTGGCGGCGTGGAACAAGGTGATGAACGCCGATCGCTTCGAACTCGCCTGATCCAGGAGCATGATCCCGAAAAGTGGAATCCGGTTTTCGGAAAAGATCATGCTCAATAGAAAGACAGAGCCCCATCCCGATTCCATCGGGATGGGGCTCTAGCGCCAAGGCGCTCTGGCAACAAAAAGGCGCGGGCTTGGCCCCGCGCCTTTTTGTATTGGGGTTTCCTTCGGCCGTCAGTCCTTCTCGAAAATGCGTGTCTTGGCAACCACGCGGCGCCCCCCTCTCCCCGTTGTTCACGGGGAGAGGGTAAGGGTGAGGGGCAGCGCAAACCTGAAGCGATTGCCCTCTGCCTCCAAGGCTCTCCCCGCTTGTGTGCGCCAGTCGCGCGCTTTAGAGCAGGGCCGGAATTAATTTGCTGAGTAACGGAAGACAAAGATGAGACTGGGCGGACGGCTGGCGGCGGCCATCGAAGTGCTGGAGGATATCGGCCGGCGGCACCGGCCGGTGGCCGATGCGCTGAAGGATTGGGGCCTGTCGCACCGCTTCGCCGGCGGCGGCGATCGGGCCGCAATCGGCAACATCGTCTATGACGGGCTGCGCCGGAGGCGCTCGGCCGGCTTTTTGCTGGGCGAAGATACGCCGCGCGCCGTCGCTTTCGGCGCGCTGCTGCTCGAATGGAACCAGACAGCCCAATCTCTGAATGAAGCGCTCGATGGCGACAAATTCGCGCCGCCGCTGCTCAACGACAATGAGTTGAAGGCGGTTGCCGGCCGCCGGCTTGACGATGCACCGCCAGCGGTGCGCGCCGACATTCCCGACTGGTGCGAACCGCTTTTCGAACGGGCCTTCGGCGCCAGCTGGGTCGAAGAAGGTGCGGCGCTGGCGACCCGCCCGCCGCTCGATCTCAGGGTCAACACGCTGCGGGCCGATCGCGGCAAGGTTCTTGCCGAACTGGCCGAGGCCGGCGCCAGGGCCGCACGGATCGCACCGCACGCCATCCGCATCCCGCCGATCGCGGGCGACGGCAGGCACCCGAACGTACAGGCGGAACCGGCCTTCCAGAAAGGTTGGTTCGAGGTTCAGGACGAAGGTTCGCAGCTCGCCGCCATGCTGGCTGGCGCCGAGGCCGGAATGCAGGTCCTCGACTTTTGCGCCGGAGCCGGCGGCAAGACGCTGGCACTGTCGGCGGCGATGGACAATCGCGGCCAGGTGTTTGCCCATGATGCCGAAAAGGCGCGGCTGGCGCCGATCTTCGACCGCATCCGCCGCTCGGAAAACCGCAACGTGCAAATCGTCACCAAGCCGGCGGAACTCAGCACCCTCTCGGGCCACATGGACATCGTCCTGGTCGATGCGCCCTGCACCGGCAGCGGCACCTGGCGGCGCCGGCCCGATGCCAAATGGCGGCTGACGCAGAAGCAGCTCGATGCGCGCAAGGGCGAGCAATCGGCGATCCTCGACGCGGCCAAAGCCTTCGTCAAACCCGGCGGGCTGCTGGTCTACATCACCTGCTCGGTGTTCGACGAGGAGAATGGCGAGCAGGTCGCAGCCTTCCTGGATCGTGACAGCGGCTTTGCCCCGGTCGATCACCGCCAGCTCTGGGACAGCCGCTTTCCGGGCCACGAGACGGCCGCGCGTATCGGCGCAGCAGGCGGCATTTCGCTGTCGCCGGCGCTGAGCGGTACCGATGGGTTTTATGTCTGCGCACTGCGCAAGAGCGGCTGAACGTTGCCGACGGACCTGATTGCTGCAGTGCAGCAATAGCGATTGCCTGCCGCTCGTTCCTCTGCAATAAGCTTTTCTGACAGGAGCGTGACAAGCTATGGCAGCAGAGATCGTACCCGCCCCCAACTATGAGGATCGCGTCAGAACGTCCTTCGCGCGCCAGAACGCCATGACCACCATCGGCGCCGAGCTGACGCTGGTGACGCCCGGCATCATCGAGATCGAGATGCCCTATTCGGCGGCGCTGACCCAGCAGCATGGCTTTCTTCATGCCGGCGTCATTTCGACGGCGCTGGACTCAGCCTGCGGATATGCGGCGTTCTCGCTGATGCCGGAAAGCTCCAGTGTGCTAACCATCGAGTTCAAGGTCAATCTGCTGGCCCCGGGCCGGGGCGAGCGCTTCCTGTTCCGCGGCTCGGTGACCAAGCCCGGCCGCACCATCATCGTCGCCGACGGCCAGGCCTATGCCTTCGCCGTCGACGGCGAGGCCAAGCTGATCGCCACCATGACCGGAACGATGATGACGGTGGTCGGTCGCGATGGCATTGAAGGCTGATCCGATGCGCAAGGCCGTCAGAATTGCGGGTAGGGACGTCCTCTTCGTGATGGCGGCGCAGGCCGAATACGGCCCGCATCTGCAGCGGCTGTTCACGCCTGTCATGACCGGCGTCGGGCCGGTCGAGGCCGGCGTCAGGCTGGGCGCGGAACTGTCATGGCTGAAGACTGAAAAGGCGCTGCCGGACCTCGTCGTCTCGCTCGGTTCGGCCGGCAGCCGGACACTGGAACAGACGGAAATCTACCAGGCCGTTTCGGTCGCCTACCGCGACATCGATGCCTCGCCTCTGGGCTTCGAGAAGGGGGCGACGCCGTTTCTCGACCTGCCGGTGACCGTGCCGCTGCCGTTCAGGATTCCAGGCATAGGAGAGGCGACGCTGTCGACCGGCGCGGCGATCATTTCCGGCAGCGCCTATGATGCGATTACCGAGGACATGGTCGATATGGAGACCTTCGCCTGCCTGCGAGCCTGCCAACTGTTCGGCGTGCCGCTCGTCGGCCTGCGCGGCATTTCCGACGGGGCTGCCGATCTCAGGCATGTCGGCGACTGGAAGGAGTATCTCCATGTCATCGACGAGAAGCTGGCGGATGCGGTGACACGGCTGGAACAGGCGATCGGCTCCGGTGCACTGCAGTTTGGACCATCGCATGACGCGGAAACGGAGTGAGAGAGACGCCTTCGCAACCCATTGCGCCGACTCGTTTCTTTCTCTAAACGCTCGCCATGAAGATAGCCAATCACCCCGACACCGTCCTGATTGTCGATTTCGGCAGCCAGTTCACGCAGCTCATCGCACGCCGTATCCGCGAGGCCGGCGTGTTTTCCGAGATCGTTCCGTTCCAGTCGGCCGAAGCGGCGTTCAAGCGCATCAAGCCGAAGGCGGTGATCCTCTCCGGCGGCCCGGCCTCGACCGGCGACATCGGCAGCCCGCGCGCGCCGCAGATCGTCTTTGACGCCGGTGTGCCGGTGCTCGGCATCTGCTATGGCCAGATGGCCATGTGCGTGCAGATGGGCGGCATCGCCGAAAGCTCCGACCATCGCGAATTCGGCCGCGCCTTCGTCGAGATCCAGAAGGACAGCCCGCTGTTCGAGGGCCTGTGGGCGCCCGGCCAGCGCCACCAGGTGTGGATGAGCCACGGCGACCGCGTCATCTCCCTGCCCAAGGGGTTCGAGGTGTTCGGAAAATCGGAAGGCTCGCCCTTCGCCATCTTCGGCAATGTCGAGCGCAAGATGTACGGCATCATGTTCCACCCCGAAGTGGTGCACACGCCGGACGGCGCCAGGCTGCTGCAGAACTTCGTCCACAAGATCGCCGGCATCGAAGGCGACTGGACGATGCACGCCTACCGCGAACACGCGGTCGAGACGATCCGCAAGCAGGTCGGCAAGGGCAAGGTCATCTGCGCGCTTTCGGGCGGCGTCGATTCGTCGGTCGCCGCACTGCTGATCCACGAGGCGGTCGGCGATCAACTCACCTGCATCCTTGTCGACCACGGTTTGATGCGCAAGGACGAGGCATCAGGCGTGGTAGAGATGTTTCGCCAGCACTACAATCTGCCGCTCATCCTGGTCGACGCTTCTGACCGTTTTATCGGCGCGCTCGAGGGCGAAACGGACCCGGAAAAGAAGCGCAAGACCATCGGCCGGCTGTTCATCGAGGTGTTCGAGGAAGAGGCCGAGAAGCTCGGCGGCGCCGACTTCCTGGCGCAGGGCACGCTCTATCCCGACGTCATCGAAAGCGTCTCCTTCACCGGCGGTCCGTCGGTTACCATCAAGTCGCACCACAATGTCGGCGGCCTGCCCGAGCGCATGAACATGCAGCTGGTCGAGCCGCTGCGCGAACTGTTCAAGGACGAGGTGAGGGCGCTCGGCAAGGAACTCGGCCTGCCCGACAGCTTCATTGGCCGGCATCCGTTTCCCGGCCCCGGTCTCGCCATCCGCTGCCCGGGCGGCATCTCTCGCGAAAAGCTGGAGATCCTGCGCGAGGCCGATGCCATCTATCTCGACGAGATCCGCAAGGCCGGCCTCTACGACGCCATCTGGCAGGCCTTCGCCGTGCTGCTGCCGGTGCAGACCGTTGGCGTGATGGGCGATGGCCGCACCTATGAATTCGTCTGCGCGCTGCGCGCCGTCACCTCGGTCGACGGCATGACGGCGGATTTCTACCACTACGACATGGCGTTCCTCGGCGCCGCCGCCACCCGCATCATCAACGAGGTGCGCGGCATCAACCGCGTCGTCTACGACGTGACGAGCAAGCCGCCGGGCACAATCGAGTGGGAATAAAGCTCGGTCGTTCGCCAGCATTTGGTGGCTATCGGCGGCCTACATTTAACTCATTGAACTGTACTCGTTTTCCTCTCTTTACCTATCGCTGACTATCGCCCACAAGCGGAATCATTTGGCGGTAGACGTGACGGCATCCCTTCCCTCATCATCCTACCTTGAAGCTAGTACCGTCACGACCTTGCTTCCTAGTACGTTAGCTAATCTCTAGGTAAGCCGTTGAATTTTCGACGATATGATCGGGCCTTGACGGTAAAATCGATGACGGTAAAATCTGACGCTCGATATGTGGCCACGCGCTTAGATTGTCCTCGCCATGCTTACTGACATTGCACTTAAGAAGCTGAAACCAAAAGACAAAATGTACAAGGTCACTGATCGTGACGGTATGTACGCCACGGTGTCCCCCGCAGGGCAGATCTCGTTCCGATACGACTACCGAATGAATGGTCGGCGAGAGACAGTCACGCTAGGCCGCTATGGTGAGGGTGGCATCTCGCTAGCAGAGGCGCGCGACCGCTGCATTGCCGCTCGAAAAATGGTGGCAGCCGGACAATCGCCGGCGCATGAAAAGCAGCGTGAAAAGCGGCGCCTGTCTGCAATGGCCACCTTCGGCGATGCCGGCGGGGACTGGTTTAAGAAGGCCAAGATGGCGGATAGCACGCGCTCAATGCGCAAAGCCATCTTCGATCGAGACATCTTGCCGATTTGGGACAAAAGGCTCCTCACAGAAATAACAGCTGACGACTTGCGGGCGCTCTGCGCAAAGGTGCGCGACCGCGGCGCGCCGGCAACAGCCATTCATGTCCGGGATATTGTTAAGCAGATCTATGGTCATGCCATTCTGCACGGCGAGAAGATTCCCAATCCAGCGGACGAGGTAGGACCGGCCTCGATTGCCACGTTCGAGGCAAAAGACCGAGCATTGTCTCCCGCAGAAATCCGAATCATGCTGAACGAGTTGGAAAATGTGCCAACGTTGCCGACGATACGGCTCGGCCTAAAGCTGATCCTGCTCACCATGGTTCGGAAGGGTGAGCTGCTGGACGCGACGTGGGACGAAGTCGATTTTGAGAACGCTGTTTGGAGCATTCCCAAAGAGCGAATGAAACGGAAAAAGCCGCATAACGTCTACCTGTCCCGCCAATCCCTCGATATCCTGATTGCGCTCAAGACTTGCGCAGCGAACTCGCGATACGTGCTGCCATCTCGCTATGACGCCGACGAACCCATGTCGCGCGCCACCTTCAATCGGGTCACCATGGCCATTGTCGACCGCGCAAAAAAACAAGAATTGCCACTTGCGCCCTTTACAGTGCACGACCTACGCCGGACCGGCTCGACACTCCTAAACGAGATCGGATTCAATCGCGACTGGATCGAAAAATGCCTTGCCCACGAAGACAGCCGTACCTCGCGCGGTGTTTATAACAAGGCTGAATATGAGCCGCAGCGTCGTCATATGCTGCAGGAATGGGCGGACATGGTTGAGGCATGGGCGGCAGGCAAGAAGCACACGCCCGTACTCCAGCCGGCTGCCGGGGCGGCGATCATCCTCGATCCGATTTGACAGGTCTCGTCTTCCGCGACCGCACGTCTGGACCTGGGGCAATTTCGATCGCGCCGGCAGACGATGCGTTTCGCCTTGCCTGAACCCAGGCTTCGACCTCCGCCAGATCCCAAACAACACAGCGGGGGGTCAGATTGAAGCGTCTTGGGAACTCGCCACGCTGTTCCATCTCATAAATGGTCGTGTCCGATAAGGGGACGATTTCTCGCAATTGTGACCGGCGGACAGTTCGCACGACTTGTCGCGCCTGAATGTGCGGCAAAACGGGGAGGGACCCGTCTTCTGGTATGCTTTGGCAGCTTTCGGGTTGAACAGGTTTCTGCCATTTGACCATGTGTATTACCGGGAAGACTCCTTGAGAGCGAATGATCGCGTGTCTGCCCCAATTCCGATATAGCTCTCAATTACGACCACATCGTCGTCTTTGACCAGCAGGCGGACCTCATCAAAGGGGAGCATTCCCTAGCGGAACCTCAGGCCTGTTTCTCAAGCATTTTGATTTTGGGAACGTCGGAAACTTCCGGTCAGTGGGTTAGGGTCCGTCGGCGCGCAGACATTCGAGTCTCTTGCTCCTCCGGCAAATGCTGGAGTGTTCGACATAGAGAGCGTCCTTCGATTTCACGCCTACAACCCTGAAAACATTGGGCCTGCAAGGCCATTGCGGACGTGCCGCGCAATCTTTCCGACGACATGATCGAAGCACTGGGGCGCAAGGGCGGCCTGCTCGGCATCAACTGCTTCCCATGCTCGCAATCGCTGGATTTTACGCGCGCCCTGCAGAAGCGCACCGCCGAACTCAAGGGAAAAACCGTAGAGGCGAATGGCATCGGCGAGACGAAGAACGCGGCCGGCGAGCTCTTCGCCAGTTGAACTATGATCGACAGGCAATTGTACGAGATGTGCACCGCCGGCGGAATTCCCTTCCCGCCCTTGTCTCCGGTCGTCGACCACGTCCGGCACACCGCGCAATTTGCAGGCGCATCCAATGTCTTCAGCGGTACCGACAGCGGCGCAGTGGACTTCAAGATCGTGGGACTGGAAGATTGCTCCAAATTGCCCAATCTGACGGCTGCTCTTCTGGAGAGTGGCTTCTCCGAGGCCGAGACGATCGGGATAGTCGGGAAGAACGTTCTGGATTTCCTCGATCATCACGACGCGTAGCTCCTTTCCGACGACGGCCGGGACGAACCCATTTGGCTTTGTCTTGGCTGTCGAGCGGGGTTGCGGGCGTTGTCACGTTGTTTGAAATGTGGCCACGTGAGGCCGACACCGAACTTTTCAGGCAGCACCCACGGCGTTCCCACGCGGCCATGGCCTGGCGTCGATGGATTTGAATTTGTGCTGCGGAAGCGGTTGGTCTTGGATGGGACGAAGAGGTTTCGGACGGCGGAGGAGATCGACACGAAATGCTGCAATGAGCCGACTGACCGGAAATCTTGTCGCGTTCGCTCCCGTTTCGGCACGGCAGGTGAGAATGCTCCGCCCGTTTGTTCAAGCCTTATGCGAGTAGTGTTCTACGTTCGGCATGACTTGGCGTTTGGCCGCCCGGTAGTAGCGCAGGCGCCTGGCTGCCTTGGTGTTGCGGCGCGTCTGGACGATCTCGTCGAGCACATATCCGTCCTGATCAACCGCTCTCCACACCCAGGATTTCTGACCGTTGATGCGCACCACGACTTCATCGAGGTGCCAGACATCGTTTTCGTCGGCGCCTTGCGGCGTATGCGGCGGGCATAATCAGGCCGTGCATTCGGCACCATCGGCGGATGGTCTCGTGGGAAACGACAATCCCGCGATCGAGCAGCATTTCCCCGACATCGCGCAGGCTCAGATTGAAGCGGAAGTAGAGCCAGCTAGCACGGGCCACAATTTCGATCCGGTATCAGTGGTTCTTGTAGGTCGGTGCACTCACAGTCATGGGCGCGCTGCCACCTCAATTTCCTTACCGCTCAATCATGTGACAGCGCCCTTTCGGCGCAGCACCGCATGCACACGGCGATCCCGTAGATCGCAAGTCCTCGATGACCATCCTCGATCGCGGCGACGAGGTCGCCTTCGGGCTGCGGAGACCGGCCGCGCCAGACTGGCCTGCTGCTGATTGTTCGATCACACGTCATTTCGTCAAGTATCGATTGTCGCGCATCTCGGAACCAGATCCGCCCTGCGTGTGAACCATCTTGAAACGAGATGATGTGAGACGACAATCGGTATTTGACCACTACCATTTAAATAGAGATTCTTTGGCCGCTCGCTTCCGCTGATCTTGATAAAGCGCTGACATTAGCACCAGACAGCCTAGCGGGCTGGGGAAGAAAGTCGGCTCGTGAACGAGCCGCAATTCTCCAGGAACAATGAATGGGAGGAGGAGCATCTCAATGTCGCAGGAACTCGACTATCTCAGCCGCCGTTTAGCTGCGGGTCGGCTGAGCCGACGTGAATTTCTCGGACATGCGACGGCGCTCGGCGTTTCAGCCACGTTCGCAAATTCGATCCTCGCCAGCGCTGCGCGCGCATCTATGCGTACTGTTCCAGTTAAGCGCGTTTACGAGAAACCTGTACTGACCCCGCTGGGCCACATGGCGCAGGTCACTCAGAAATCAGGGGCTGAGGGGCCGGTCCGCGGCGGTGTCATCGGGGGCGGCCTTAGTGGTGCTGGGGCAGCCGACAGTCTCGATCCGGCGCCGTCCTCGACGGTTATATCAAGGTCGTGGATATGATTAGGCGCTTAGCGTTATCGCGAGGAACGTCAGCGAAGGAACTTCAAGTGCGTCGTAACGACACTCGCTCCTGCGAAACGTGAAGCCGTGGGATCATCACCTAACTGAAGGAACCGGAGCTATCGCCGAACAGCGACAATCACCGCAATAGGTCGTCAGCGGAATGGCCTCTTCCTGATAGTTTCGTCCTGATTGCGGACGGTCAGCTTTTGGCTCCACTAGCTACCGTTTCAGCTTGGCCCGATCCGAGGCGGTGCGGGCCACAACACATGGTGGAAAAGCCCTACTCTCGGCTTCAGTGCGCGCCAGTTGGCAACGGCGGCCCTCGGCGAGCATGTGGGGAGCCGAAATCCTGCCCTGGAACGATTTTGCGAAGAAACGGCAGTGCGGCCCCTTTCAGGGGCGTCGTCGCTGAAAGGCCCTCGGCGAAGGTGGCCCGGACTTCGTACGCAGGTCAGAAGCTGACGTCCTCCTTCGGATACTCCATCCTCGTCGGATGCCCCTCGATGTCGGGTGGCATTCTGAGTTCGGGCACGCTGAAGAAGGTCATGAAAGTGCTGCAGAAATAGAGCCGAGATATTAGAACGTTTTCTCTGCGAGTCCTTCGGACAAAGAACGCAGTGAAAATGCTCTCATAGGCAATCTGTCGGCGGAGCCGCTCTCGATTTTTCTAAGTTCGTTCAGCCTTCCGCCGTGCCGCTTTCGATGTTCGCGCGCCCGGCAACATCAAGATGACGATCTACGGAAATTATGGCATTCGCGCCGCAACGACTGCGATGCGCATCATCGCGGATGGCGGCGTGCAAAACGTCTACAAGGGTAGCCTGCCCGTCGAAGAGATCTTCCGGCTCCAGAAGATGGACCAGGTCAAGGCCGACGAAAAGCGGTTTCTGAGATAGGGCATGCAAAGCCGCTAAAGCGCTCTCCCAAATCAGGCAGAATTCGGCATCTCCATTGTCGAAGATGGAGATGCCGTATCGGCGTTTTGACCTCGACCAGATCGCAGCGTGTGCTGAGATGGAGGCGGAGCTGATCGTCGCGGGAGGCGTCGAGAGCATGTCCCATGCGCCTTTCGTGATGCCAAGGCGACCAGCGCCTTCGCCCGCACCAATTCGGTCGAGGACACGACTATCGGCTGGCGCTTCGTCAACCCGCTGATGAAGGCGCAATACGGCGTCGACTCCATGCCGGACGGCGGAGACCGTGGCCGAGGATTCCCACATCTCGTGCGAGGATCAGGACCTCTTCGCCCTGCGCGCGCAGCAGAAAGCGGGTTGCGATGGAGAACGGGCGCCTCGCGCACGAGATCGTTCCCATGTCCATCCCGCAGCGGCAGGGTGATCGTGCCGTGGTCTCCGAAGACGAACATCCGCACGACGCTCGAAGGCCTGCAAAACTCAAGACCTTTGTGAGGGCCGACGGCACTGTGACAGCGGCAACGCTTCGCCAAAGGCGAATTGCGGGTGAGGGCTACGGCCCCTGCCAAGTCAATCCCATTTGAGATCAAACGCGGTGAGCGTGCCGCTTCTAAAAGGGCGATTTTCCCATTGACGTGAAAATATCAGTCCTATGTCCATAGATTAAATGGAATATCCTTTCACCCTCGCTTTTCGCCGGGCTATCCCGCGGCGCACTTGGCGCATCTGGTGGCCGCAGCGAGGGAAAGAATCTGCCGCCGGACATCGACTTCAGTGGTTTAGAGAAGGCGGCTCGGCAGCGACCTCTGCGTAAACCCAGACGCCTAGAAGATGTGCCTGATAAGCGTGCGTCCGGATTTTTGGCCGTGATCTTCATCAAATGCGATGACCTGCAATTTCTGGCGACGGCCGCGCTAAGGGCGGGCCTCCAGCACCATGTTGAACGGCGTCTCCGCGGCGCGACGGAATCGCTTGAAGCCGCCGCCGGTCACCACCTTGCGCAGCCTCGCCTCGCCGGCCTGGGCGCCAAGCCCGAGCCCGACTTCCTGTGACACGGACGCAGGGGTACACAGGAACGTGGAAGCGGCATAGTAAACGCGTCCGACGGGATTGAGTTTGCCGCCAGATGATCATGCGCGAACGGCTCGACGATCATCCACGTGCCATCCGGCTTGAGCGATCCGTGGACATGGGTGGCTGCGCCCGTCGGGTCGCCCATGTCGTGAAGGCAATCGAAGAAAGCGACGAGGTCATAGGTGCCGGGATAGGTCATGGCGGCCGCCACCTCGAAGCGCGTGTTGGCGCCGACGCCGGCTTCCTCGGCGGCCTTGCGGGCGCGCTCGATCGAAGGGGCGTGATAATCGAAGCCGACGAAGCGCGAATTGGGGAAAGCACGTGCCATGAGCACGGTCGATGCGCCATGACCGCATCCGACATCCGCAACGTCCACGCCGCGTTCGAGCTTCTCGACGACGCCCTCCAGAGCCGGCAGCCAGGAGTCGATCAGATTGGCATGGTAACCTGGCCGAAAGAACCGTTCCGTGCCGCAAAACAGACACGCGCTATGATCGTCCCATGCAACCCCTTGCCGGACTGGAATGCCTGCCTGACCTTTTCTTCATCGAGCCACAGCGCGGATAGGAACTCGAATGCGCCAGCCATGAACGCCGGGCTATCCTCATCGGCGAACACCAACTCCTGCTCGGCGTTGAGATAGAACTCGTCACGGACTTCATCGTAGTCGACATAGCCTGCGGCCGCCTGCCCGGAAAGCCATTCCCTTACAAGGCGTTCCTGGGTGCCGGTGCGTGTCGAAAGCTCGGCGGCCGTCATCTTGCCGCCTTCGCGCAATGCCTTGAACAAGCCGAGTCTGTCCCCCAGCAAGACCCCCGCGCCGGTAGCGATCGCGCCGAGATCGCCGACCATTTTCCCCAAGAATGTCTCCAACTTTTCCTGACTCGCTTCAGACATTGGATTCCCCTTGTGGGCGCGATGTTACGGACCTTCCACCACAGCTATGGGCGATCGGCGCAGGTGATCGGGGATGACGACCACCTCTATGCCGTCATCAAGCAGGGAACCCGTCAATTTGCCCTCGTCGGTAACGGGCGGAGCCGGAGTGGTCGTCACCAGGGCAAGCGCGGTCGCAGCAGGTATCCTGGGCAGCCCTTCAGACATCGATGGCTCCGGTTGTGGTGACGAGACGGGCGATGAGCAAGTTCGGGGCGAAGTGATTTTTTCCGCGGCGGCGGTATGTTTTGGTGGGGTGATCATGCGACCTCTTCTTGGTCGGTCACGTGTTCGCCGATGACATGCATGTACTGTGCCAGATGAGAAAACCATTTAAACGCATTCCAGTAGATCTGACTGTATCCAACATTGTCGGAAATTGGACAGCGCCGAACGCGAAGCGCTCGGGGCTTGTGACGATACTTGCGCGTGCTGCTTCGGAGGAGGATATGATGCCCCTCGAACCGGCCGTGAGGCCTTCCTGCCATTTAAGGCGCCAGATCAATCGAACGCCCATACCAGTCAGCCGTCCCGTCGCTTAGTCCAACACGTTTTTAGCTTACCGTGGCGATCCACCTCAGCGCGCTCACGCCATCCACCTTTTGCGCGACTCCAAGCTAAACACGCTCTGCGATGATTAGGATACCGACTACATCTGGTCCCGGCCGGCTTAGCTCGCCCGCGAAACTTGAGGCGTTCGTCGATCGGATAGCGGTTTCGATTCAGGAGACCTGTTTCGTGATGCGGCCACGATAGGCCGGTCCCTCACCGACTGCCGCACGCTTCGGAAGAGGCCAAGATAGGCGACAAGCCTCTGTGGATCGCTGAAGCGCCGAATGTTGCCGATTGCCGCGGCAACGCTCGCAGCCACGGTGACGTCGAGGCCGGGCAACGTCATCAGGCGACGGACTGTGGGATCCTAATGGGCATGCACCGCGATATCCGCCTCGACCACCGTCAACGCCTGTTGATCTGATTAATCAAGCCGAGGTGGCGCTCGATGGTGGCGCGCTTATCCGCAGGCAATATTTGCCTCGTCAGCCATTTGCGCCCGCTGATCCCGACGAGGTTCCCATGCGGACATTGCATTGTGGAATGCGCATCCGGCCAGCGTGTTCGTAAGGCGTGCAGGTCGCCGCGGCAGTGCCGATGGGCTGCGAGAACGGATTGATGCCTGGATTACTCAGCCACCTACCGGCGGAGGGTGATTTTGGCCCCGGCTCCTATCGCCATTTTTCTTCCACAGCATGAATTCGATCTTGCCGGGGGATATTAAGATGCTCCGGAAGATCAGGATACCGAATTGTATAACCGTCGCCGCGAAATCAGCGCTGCTACCCGTTGCAACATAGTTTTCCCGCCGTACCTTTCCCTGGGGAGTGTCGAACACAAATCGCGTCGAATTAATCCACGATGGTGCGCCGGCCCCGCCATTTTCGGGAATGGCTCCACCCCCGCCACTTCCAACGCAGTGCGGATCGCCTTTCGATTCGCGATAGTAGTAGACGGTACGCCGTCCTCGGACTCCGCGCGTCTGACAGGTTGCCACTCCTGAGCTATCAGCGGCGGCTAAATCCTCCGCGCTCCACCGCCCCAACGCACGCGCAGCCCGCATCTGAGCACCGGTGACGGCCACCTTCTAGAAGCACTAGCACTGTCAAAAGTCCCCGGATTGGCTTTTCGGTCTCGCAATCTCTGCGGTAAACCGATTATGCTGCTGACCAAAGCGACTGCCGCCATAATCGGAGACTACCCTGATGCATGAACGGAATGAAAATGCGAAGCGCGCCCGCGAAATCCTGAAGGCCTGCGGGATCGATATATGCACAGCCTTCGAGGCGCTGGATGGGCGGCAAATCGATGCGCTGCTTGCACATCTGGATCAGCATCGGTTCAACAAGTACGGCCCTATGAGCAAACTTCGCCAACCGCCGGGCAGCGTCAATTCGCGAGTGCGATCGTTTCATGGCCTGCTTCAGGGCCGCGCTGCACTCCGGCAGCCTCGAATCGCTGCATCAGTGGGTACTGAACTCAGGTCGAAGAATGAAGAGTAGCTTGGCGGCTGGTCGCTTCTCTCAGCTAGGCTCCCGCAGTCGGTTAGTCCTATGTGCTCGGTGGCTACGGTGAAGAGATAGCCCGCGATCTCGCTCGCGGTGGCGCCTTCGTCCATCAGCATGACGTAGCCCCTGTTGCGTATGCGTCGTATTCGTCGGTGACCTCTGGTATGCCGTAGAGACCGATAGGATCCGCAGCATCATCGACCAAATCAGCGGCCGCTGGTAGCTTTGGCGGCATGAGCAAATCCGAAAAGATTCGCGAATTCGCTAAATCCGGCATGACCACGGCCGAGATCGCTCGCGCCCTCGGCATCCGTTATCAACATGCCTACGGTGTGCTTCAAGGTTCAAACCTTGGCCAGGAAGGTCGCGACGGGCGCCCCTCCGATACGATCACGGCCAAACCTGACAAAGAGCCGCTTCATGTGGGGATGCTTGTCGCTGGCGGCTTTGAGCATGTCGGAAGCTGGATCCTCTCGCCGGATCAGCGGCTGATCATCGATCGAGATCTTCCCAAGGCGGTGGGCGTATATGCTTTTGCAAAGGACCACGTCGTTCTGTACGTCGGCGTTGCGACGATGGGTCTAGCCAAGCGGCTTTACTTCTATGGCCGTCCCGGAGTTTCGCAGCGGACAAGCCTTCGCATCAACGCAACGATCATCTCTGAGTTGGCGGCGCATCCTAGAATAGATGTCTACGCTGCCTTTCCAAGCGATATGGAGTGGAATGGCCTCCCGGTTCACGGCAGCGCTGGGCTTGAGTTAGGTCTGATCAAAAAATACGCCCTCCCTTGGAACATGCGTAGCGCCAGATAAGGTTGCGCGCTCCGTGTTTCCTGATAAGGACGGATGGAGCCAAGAGGGGCGATCTAACAATGGCAAACGAGGGTGAAGCAACTACAAGCGCAGGTTTGTTGGAACTCACTGCGGACATTGTGGCGGCCTACGTACAAAAGAACGCGGTGCCTTTGAGCGACCTTCCCAATTTGATCGCCAGCGTTAATTCTGCATTGCAAGGTATCGGACGGTCTTCGGAGCCATCCGAACCTGAACTCATTCCCGCGGTCAATCCCAAGAGGTCGGTATTTCCAGACCACATTATCTGTCTGGAAGACGGCAAGAAATTCAAATCCCTAAGCGACACCTCGGAGTCCACTACGGCCTCACGCCGGAGGAATATCGGGCCAAATGGGGGTTGGCGCGAGACTACCCGATGGTGGCACCAAACTATGCGGCTCAACGATCGGCCCTCGCAAGGTCCAGCGGCCTCGGCCGCAAGGCAGTTGCAGCAGCAGCGTTAAAGAAGGTCGCAGCCAAAAAGCCTGCTGGTCGACGGCCGAAGTCCTGAGCATGGTGATCCCAATGGGTAGAGGCACAGTCTTGGGCGCAATTATATGGCTCGGACTGATGGCATATCCTTCATCAGCACAGGAGTCCTTTGAAGGTTACGACTGCACTGCCGACTGTTCAGGCCATGAAGCAGGGTACGATTGGGCGGAGCGAAATGGCGTAACGGAGGCCAATGACTGCGATGGCAACAGTCAATCCTTCAACGAAGGCTGTCAGGCGTTTGTGGAAGAGCAGCAGCCTTTGCCCGACGAAGAAGACACATCCGACGAAAACGACGAGGACGATTCAGAATAGAAGTTCTTCATGATTGCTGGTGGCGAGGAACTCGTTTGTTTCAGCGCTCTCGCCGAAATCGGGCTGCTGCTTGTGCTCTCTGGACTCGTAACCCCAACGGAAGCATTCTCCCCTTGGGGAGACGGCGATGGGCAAGATTGTTCAGCCATGGGCTAGACGGCAAAGGGCATGGTGGCGTCCGTTTTTGAGCGGCCGTCTTGCAATCGTTTTAGGGCTACTTGGAGCAACGTCCCTCGCTTACGTCGCGACAGACCCTAGGCATGATCTTCCGCGTGTCCATTCCTACGGCACTTCACCAAGCCGGATTACCTCGCGCAAGGTGGGCTGCGACATCAAGGGGAACATCAACGAACGTGGCGAGCATATCTATCACATGCCCGGCCAAGAATATTATCTGGCCCACTCGTGTGAATCCGGCTCGAGGGGAGCGCTGGTTCTGCTCGCAATGGGAAGCATGGTGGGCGGGTTGGCGAAAGGCCAAGGTTTAATGGCGGCGCAAATTATGGCTCTCCATTGGTTCAATCCTCCGGTCTGAGCCAAGCTAGCGCTGCTGTGTATCCTCTTTCTCCACCACACCCTTGCAGCGGCTATCGCCGAAGCCGGATTGATTAGGGTCGATTTCGACCTCGACCAGACCGCCTTTTTCCATCCCCTTTTTGCTGATCAATGTCCCAGCCGGAACAATACACGCCGTCAAGTTCAGGAGGCGTGTCACGTCAAGAAGAGAAATTGGCCGATCGTTCTGCAAATCAGGCCACCCGAGTTCAATGGTGCGCCGCGCCTGAGCAATCGCCCTCTGATCACGCCAAACAACTACGTTATCGATAGCAGACCGACCCCATAGCACTTCACTTGCAGTCGCGTGACCAATGAGGAGCAGCAACACCCCGCCCGTAATGAGAAGTTTGGACATGCAGCATCCTTTTGCTGAGATAGCATTTCTGAGTTAGATCGTCGCCAAGCAAGAAATCCGGAAAAGCTCGAGGCATGAGCACGTCAGACGACATTCGTAGCTTGGCCGAACTGGGCATGGCAACCGCGGACGTCGCCCGCAGGTTGGGCATTAGATTTCAACATGCAAGGTTCTTAGAGACGCAAGGGCCTACGCTACCCTTCGGGCAGCAACCCTGAATGGATGATCCATGTCGAAGGCGTCTGGGCGGATACATCGCTCGACCTGTTTCC
This sequence comes from Mesorhizobium sp. WSM4840, assembly GCF_055811755.1. Taxonomy (NCBI): domain Bacteria; kingdom Pseudomonadati; phylum Pseudomonadota; class Alphaproteobacteria; order Hyphomicrobiales; family Phyllobacteriaceae; genus Mesorhizobium; species Mesorhizobium sp. WSM4840. Next base: position 5,440 of record NZ_JBVVQD010000045.1, on the reverse strand, counting down.
ATGTCACAGGATGGGCAATTGGGAAGCCGGGCCGAGCTCGTGGGGAGAACGCTCCGACCGCCGTGTTGCCTCGTCCGTTGCGAAGGTAATCGACGAAAATACGGCCCTTTCGGGCGGAAGGTGCAGCGGACAGGAGATAACGATTCGGGTGAGTCCGAACGAGCCGTTGGGCGAACGACCGAGCGAGGGTCCGGGCATGATCGTGTGTGATCTTCGTCTCAAGCGGGGCCATCAGGTGAATACCCTTGCCGCCCGTCACCTTCGGCCAGCTCTTTAGGCCTTCTGCTTCCATGATGTCGCGGAGCCCCAGCGCAGTCGCGATGATCTCCTCCCATTCGACACTCTCGCCCGGATCGAGGTCTAGAACAATGTGGTCGGCATGTTCGATGTCGTCAACGGTGGCATTCCAAGGGTGCAGCTCAACAGCATCCATCTCAACCAGCCCCAGCAACCCAGCAAGATCGTCAACCCACACCCGGACCCCTTCGCCACCCTCCCGCTTCTGCACCCGCAACTGATGTACGGCAGCAGGAATCTCCGGCAAATTGCCCTTGTGATAGAAAGTCACCCCACGACTATGGCGAACAAGCTTGAGCGGTCGGTGGCCCAAATGGACGAGTGCTTGATCGGCCACGTTCTCCCAGTAACGCGCAAGTTCGTCTTTGGGAGGAGAGACGGCGTCCGGCAGCAGTTGCAGAATGTTCTCGCGAGGAATCCCATGTTCTCGGGCAGCATCTCGTCCCTTTGAAGGGCCGGGAGGCTTCGCCGGTATCGTTGCGAGGTCCTCGCGGATGCCCTTGAACACTGCCTCACGCAAGATGCCGCGGTCCGTCACCCCACTAAACTGCACCTCGGCCATTACATCTGGTCTGACCCACGTCGCTTTTGGCTTCACTATAGGCTCTGAGAGAGGTGATTTGCTGATTATCAGCGGGTCAAGCCGCTCTCGAAGCAGTTGCGCAATCTTCAGCGTATAGCCGCTGCGAGCCTTCCCGGCATAGAGTAATCGGTCTCCCTCGCGGCGCCCCACGTAGAGTGACGCAACGCGGCGCGGGCGAGCGCCGAGTTTCTCGACGAACGCCACGATAGGAAAAGTGTCGCTCTTGATGCATTTGACCTTGAGCCAACTGGTCTGAACGCCTGAGCGGTACATGGCATCGGTGCGCTTGGACACGATGCCCTCCAATCCCATCCGGCAGGCATGTTCAAATACGTCCATACCGCTTAGCTCCAGATGCTCGGCATAGGTTAGTGTCGGGGCTGAGTCCCTCAGCAGCTTCTGTAGCGCGGCTTTGCGTTTCAGTAGTGGCTGCTGCCTGAGATCTCGCCCGTTGAGGTGGAGCAGGTCAAACGCATAGAAGATGATCCTAGGCGAGTTTGGGTTGCCCAACTCCCGTTCCAAGGCTTGGAAGTCGGGCAGCCCAGTGTCGCCGAGAACGACGGCCTCTCCATCGATGATCGCCGCCTTAACCGACAGGCGCGCCGCTGCTTCCACTATTCTTCGGTATCGATGCGACCAGTCGTAGCCCCGGCGGGTGAAGGCCCTTGCTGCACCGCCCTCAATGATCAACTCGGTGCGATAGCCGTCGTACTTGATTTCGTGAAGCCATTGGCTGCCTCCGGGCGCCTTTTCGACCAGTGTGGGTGACTGAAATTCAATGAACGAGAGCCGACCCTTGCTAACCTTCAAACTCATTAGAAACTCCTGAACCATCCACCCAAACCTAGCCGCCAAGGATAGGTTCCGGAACACGGCAGGCCAGCAGGGGTTGCGCGGGGCCGGGGCACAAGCCGGTTCCCCGATCCTTGGCGCCAACCGGGGCGTGGCTGACGGAACTCTTAGTTTAGAGGTCAATTATGTAGATATGTCGCTCCATTGGTTCTCACCCCCGGTTCCCGTCAAGACCGGCCGCCCGGGCGTCACATACGAATGCAACAACGTCGAGGGAGCCGCCGAGCAGCTCCTGAAGTGGACCAAGCGCGGCCCTAAGTGGCACAGCGCGGTGCAACTCTGCATGGATGCGATGATCGATCAGGCGAAGCCCGAAGTGGTTCGCAGGGCGTTCCTTGAGGCCGCCAAAGAGGAGGGAAAGCTACTGCCGCCGTAGCTCTTAGGTGGGACGGAAGCTCATTCCATATCAGGCACGTCGCCGCTGACCAACAATGTCGTCGGCTCGCCGTATTCGCCTACCGCCGGGTTGGCGTCGCGCGACCACGCAATAACGCCGGCATGTTTCCCCGCCAGACCCTTGGCGGTTCTTATCGCCCGGTTTTCAGTCTGCTGCTCGGCTGGCCCAAAGACAGGCTGAGGTCGCCGCTTTCGTCGGGGTCGAAGGCAGTGACCACGATGAGCTTAGGGGTTTTCTGCTGTGGGAGGATGCTCTCTGACATGCTCATTGTCTTTCGTTGAACCGCCGCTCAGCTGCCACGGAGGCGAGCTTATCCATTGGCAGGATTTGGCGTACGGAGTCGCTCGATTCTCGTAAACCAGTTGCAACGGCACCGGCTATTGGCACCATCGGCAGTTCCCGCTTTGGAGCTTTCTGTTGGCCCTTTAGGTCTGCGATTTCCTCGTCACGTCTTGCTATTCGGCTTTCCAGATTGGCGATACGCTCGGTCAGCAAGTGGCGCCCGACTACGAAGCCGCCGCCTCCGAAGAGAACGGCAAACGTCGCAAAGACGGCCGGGTTCGCCAGCACCAGCGCCGAGTTGGCTTCCAGAAAGCCGATAAGGTCATGCATCGGGCAACATCCTCATCGCGTGAGCGCCCACGGCTCAGCCCAAGATGGCAGGCGTATCATCGTAGCTGACATGCACCAAGCCCGGATGACGATCTGCAAGGGCGACTATTTAGGTCTCACAGTTGTAGGCCATGAGCGCCTTCACGGTCTCAAGCGGGCTGTCATAGCGAGCGATAAGCTTCTCCGCCTCAGAGTGCAGTTCCGCCTTGGCCTCGGGGTCCAGATGCATGATGCCCATTTTGGTGCCTCCTACCGTGTCGCCCGGCGCGGTGCCGACAGGGCGTCAAGCCGCTCCTGAAGGTGGCCGTTAAGGACGATCATTTCCTTAAGCGCCTTCACTGCATCGCCCTTGTGCTGTGCAATGAACTTATCGGCGATTGCCTGAAGGGCGGCTTCCTGGCGGTTGTCCAGCGTCACAATGCGGTCCATGACAGTGCCTCCAAACGTTCTATGGGGAGTGAACAAAATAGGAACAAAACTGTCAAGAGCGAATTGACCAGAGGAGGAATGAGTTCCTATTCTTGGTTCATGCCTGACCCTGGTGGAAGACGTAAGCGCGGCGGCGAATGGACCCTCAGCAATGCCCATGAGGTTGGGCAGCTTGTGCGCGTTCAATGCGGGCTCTGCAACGTCAAGCGTTGGTATCAGCCGAAGGACCTGATGGAAATCTTTGGGGACGTTGAGGCCGCACTGGTGGGGAGCAAAATGAATTGCGAGAGGTGGGGCAAGAACGACTGCATGCATGTTGAGACACAGAGCCCGTCGGCACGAGAACGGCAGGGCATTCGAGTGAGACGGCTTGCTGAGATAAGAATGGCGCGGCGGGTGGTCTGGAGGGATGAGGACTGAGGAAGGCTGCTTTCGGCCCCAAAATGACCATGAGCAGCGAGGTTTGGTGGAAAACGGAACGTCCGCTGTCGGCGCGCCCTCCAGCAAATTTCCACCACATCCCGGAACTAACGATCGCTTCATCGGGATTGGCTGATAGCTTAGGCACGTCTTGGCATGACATGACTGCGGGAGGATGCCCCCTTGAGAATGAGATATCTGCTAGCAGCCTCACTCGTTGTGGCGATCGTCCTGACGCTCAGATGGGAATGGCGGGAGCCCCATCACTTCGAGGATGAGGTCATGCGAGCCGCGCTGGCAGAGGAAGTTCGCCGGGACGACACCCGTTGCCCGCTCAGCAGCAAAGCTGTGGAGCAGGCTCGGCCATGGGTTCTTGCAGCCTGCGCGGCAGGCGGGCTCGGCTGGCATGAGGCAGCGGCGAAGTATGGCGACGATGCAGCCAGAGTGTTCCTCGTCTATGGCGAGGATGCGGACTTCGTGGAGGTTTTCGACCGTCTCGGCCATCCGGTCGTGCCGGTGATTGCTTATTTCGTGAAGAATGGATCGTCGCAGTACTTGTTGCAGGAAACCGTCGGTCAGGGCCTCTCGAGCCTGTGGGACGACCGGCAGGTGGGATTCGGCCTCGCCGAGATTTCGCCGGAGCAATATGGGCTTATTGCCATTCACGAGCTCAAGGATCGCGGGCATGAGATGCTGTCGGAGTTCGAGATCGTTGACGGAACAGCAGTCCGCAGACAGTTCACCCGCACGCTGCTTGGTGCCAAGAACATAGTCCTGGGCGGCGTTTCCGATCTGGAAGGGGTGATCACCCGCGGTGAGCGGCTTCCGACCTGGGGCGAGATGGGTTGGGCGGCCTTCGATGCGGCAATCGTCGTCGGGGGCATGGGCGCCGCAGCCAAGGCATTGCGCGTTGCGAGGGCACCGGTGGCCGCAGCTGGTCGCGGAACTGTGCGGATAGCACATCTGAGGGCCGCAGGCAAAGGTGCGTTCCAATCGCTTTCCGCCGTCGGTACCGCAGCCGGTGTCGCCGCCGTCGTCGCACTTCCCTACGTGGCGATCACGCGACCTCACCTTCTGACAGACGCGGCCGGTTGGATAGCCGGACAAGCAGGTCTCCCGGCCTGGCTCGGCGCCTTTGCGGCCTACCTTATACTCTGTCTTGTCCTGGCTTCTCTGCTGAGGATGGTTCTGGCGCCGCTGGTCTGGACGCTGCGAATGCTGAGCAAGATCGTTGGACGACTCGCCGGTGCCGGCGGTGTCCGATCCGCGGCAGCCTAAATCCCGCGCACAGCGCCAATGGCGGGTTATAAATGGTGGAATGCTAACCCTTCAGTCATTGGAGTCGCGATCTTGAATGCCTTCAGGTTTTAGGGGAGATTAAGCCGATGATAAAAGCCGATATGCCGTTCGCCCTTATGCTGGAGATGCACGCCGTGGTCTTAGGCGTTCCAGCGCTTATTCTGCTGGCATCAGCCGCAATCGTTGCATTGATACGCCCTTGGCGCTTTTCTTCATCGGTCGGCTTGGCTTGCAAACTGGCTTCAGGAGTTGGCATCATGGCTGTGGCAGTTGTGGTGGCACAGGGAGCATTTCTTCTCGACTTTGGCACGCTGTTAGAGGATCCACGCTATCGTTCTCACTTCGTCTGTGAACCCTGCTTTTGAGTCCGCAAAGGGGCCGTAGAACGAACCCGCTGCGCGGGATGGGCGCGTGGGGATGAGGTAGAGATCACGAACCGGGCGTCGCGGCTGCGTTGAGCGTCGTCCTGCAGCGGCAGAGCATGACGGGCTTCTTCAACAAGGAGCCTGACCATGCCCTATCCTGTTCTTGATGCACCTATCAGTCCACTT
>NZ_JBVVQD010000044.1:0-40056 GCF_055811755.1 Mesorhizobium sp. WSM4840 | reverse complement strand
GGCTATTGGCGCGAACAAGCCTGCCAGCGGCGGGCGAATTGGAACCCATTCGAAGAACCAGCGTCGCAATCGGGTGGAAGTTTGCCGTATGGCGCGGCTGCGAACGGCCGCTTCGCGCCACGAGGCGGACATCAATCGGGGGAGACCGCGACGAGTCAACTCCGGCGCCCCATCGTTCTTGCCGCAGGATTCGCAGTCACTGCGGTCGGTCGAAGACCTCAAGAGCGACCAGGCCATCGATGCTCCGCACATTGTGCTCGTGCTTGAACTTGACGATCTCCCGCTCGCCTTTCTTCTCGGCCCACCTCAGAAGCGTGTCCCGCGGTTTCACGAATTTGTAGAGGGGCACACCGAAGCCACAGGAATCCTGGATGCGCGTAAGACCGACGCGAATGACGGAGCGCACGCCGAGCTTGCGGCCGAAGCGCTTGTTGATCGCCGCGAAGTCTGGATTGTCGGGTTCCAACACCTCGCCCCGGCCGTAGAGGCGCAAAATGAACGGCGGCCCTTCGAAGGCGCAGAACATAATGGTGATCCGCCGGTTTTGCTTGACGTGAGCGATGGTCTCGGCGCCGCTTCCCGAGAAGTCCAAATAAGCGACGGTATGGGGATCAAGGATGGCGAAGGTATCCTGGCCCTTGGGCGACACGTTGACGTGGCCACCTTCCTCCAAGGGAGCAGTGGCAACGAAAAAGACATGCTGCCGTTCGATGAAGGCCTCGAGCCGATCGGTTATGTGTCCATAAAGCTTGCCCATCGCTGCCTCCGTCATCTGGCGCAACCATTCGCCAGAGTTCGGCCGATCATGGCCGCTCGGGCACAGGCGGAATGTTTTGGTTGAGACGGAACAGGTTGGTCGGGTCATATTTCCTCTTCAGCGCCATGAGCCGGAGATACTTGTCGGGACCGTAGGCGGCCCGCACCCGCTCCTGCCCCTCTGCGCCGAGGAAATTTACGTAGACGCCACCCGTCGATAGTGGATGCATTGCTTCCCAGAAGGTTCGGGCCCATGCGACATGACCTTCGGTGGTTTGCGGATCGGACCACACCGCATTGATATTCAAGGCGTGTTCGGCGTTGCGATCCTCGAAAGCTGTCGCTGAGCCATCAATTCGACGGATAGCGCCACCCAGGTGGAACAGGATGGTGTAGGACATCGGCGACGGCGCCTGCCAGGCGTGCCCAATCAGCGCGTCGAGCTTCGCGTCGTCGAGCGGCCCGAGATAATCGGCTTTCCAGTAGTAGTGCAGACCATGGGGCACGCTCGCATCGAACATGCCCTGGTGGCTGGTGTACGGGGTCGCCCTGATCAAGTCGATGAGGGGCTCGCCGAAACGCCGCAGCGGCGCGAGAACGCGCTCTCCGTCATCGAGCGAGCCCGCGTAACAGACGGCGATGACGACGACAGGGCGACCGTGGAGATCCGAGGGCAGGTACGGCGCCGGCGGCGCCTTTCGGAGATTGACGATCGTCGTCAAATCGTCCGGCGCAGTGGCGATGTAGTCGCGATAGATACGGAGCACTTCGGGCGCCCGTTCAGCGGCATGCAGCACCACGCCTGCGAGCACTTGTGGCCCGACCGGATGGAGACGATACTCGAAGCCGGTGACGATGCCGAAGTTGCCGCCTCCGCCTCTCAGCCCCCAAAGAAGATCGGTATTCTCGCGCCCGCTCGCGCGGCAGGATCCGCCGTCGGCGGTCACAACGTCGGCTGCAGCGAGGTTGTCACAGGTCAGTCCGTGCCTGCGCATCAGCCAGCCGATGCCGCCACCCAGTGTGAGTCCAGCGATCCCCGTATGCGTGACGATGCCGCCGGTGGTAGCAAGGCCGAACGCCTGCGTTGCGCTGTCGAAGTCGCCCCAGAGTAGTCCCGGCTCGGCACGCGCGCTTCGGCGCTCGGGGTCGACTTCAATGCGCTTCATGCCGGAAAAGTCTATGACGAGCCCGTCATCACAGACCGCACTGCCCGCAACATTGTGCCCACCGCCGCCAGCTTGGGCAAGTTAAGATGGCCTTCAAGCCCGTCGAGGCTTTGGGGGACTATAGCGTGTGGGAATCGACGAGTCCGCCCGGCTCTGGTGCCGGCCTCCATCGCCATGATTATGACGAGTGGCATATGATCATCGAAGGTCGATACGAATGCCAGGTCGGCGACGAGGTTCGCGTTCTTGGCTCAGGGGAGATGATGTTTGCCCCTGCTGGAACACCGCACGCCATCAAGAATGTCGGCCCGGGCGAAAGCGTTTATCGCAGATGTGGTCAATTCGCAGGTCGATAGTGGCAATCCGTCAAGGCAGGGGGCGGCGACTTTCAGGGACATTGCCGCCAAGCATGGAGTCGAGTTCATCAATGCCTAAAGGACCAAAGGCAAGAAGCGTCCCGCCGAACGATCCACGCGCCGTGCTACTCTGCCAACGGAGGGGATCATGCAGATTATTGATCCTAACCTTCAGCCGAGGCAGCCGCGCTCTGCATAGTCGCACCGGGAGGTGGCACACGTACTCACAGCCATTCCGTCGAGGAAGTCTGGCCGTTCTGGAAGGCCAAGCCGAGCTGTGGTTGGATGATGAACGAGAACAGTTTCAACGGGACAATCCGTCATCGTGCCAGCCGGCACGCCAATCTTCGAGGCCTCTTTCGAGGGGCAACCGGAAGTGATGACATTGGGCTACCGCAAAAGCATAACACCCGCCATCTTGATGGCTGGATGGGTCGATGCAAGCCGTAGCGCGAACGGCAGCTATGGAGAAGCGCCGGGAAGGTCGGCAGTTGGCGCGACCGAGCCGGCCAAAGGATTCGGCTCTGCCGTACAGCCACGGAGCGTTCTACGTCGCGGTTGGGTGGAAGGCCGTCGTTCGCCTCGCTCATCGGGACAAGCAGGTTGTGCCATGAACGGACGTTCTTGGTTCACAAGTTCATTTCGCGGATGCCACAATGAAACGTGCCGCTCCGTGTGACTAGATCGCCGCTGCATCGGTCCGGCATTCGGTAGCAAACGCCACCAGACTTGAGCCACGCCTTCCAGCGTCTGGACGCCCTTACTCGCGATGAGCCAATCACGGGGAGCGTTTCGGCGATAGCTGAAGCGACCTTCGTGTTGGCAGCTTTGTTGCGGCGGCCGCGAGATGGGCTTCCACGCAGCACAATTCCGAAAGTCGTCGCGACATGCTGCCAGGAACGCTCCTCACCGGTAAGCGATCGGTTCTCGAGGTCAATCCAACCCGTCAATTCAGGCCGGCACGGGCAAGTCCCTCGATCAGGCGCGCCCGATCCTCGGCGCGGACGAAAGCAGATGTTGCTCCGACCGCGTCCCGTGAGATGTCAGGGACTAGCGACTTGAGCCGTCCGAGCAAGTCCGTGGCAGCCTCCTGGTTGTCCAGAAGTCCGGCACAGGCTGTGCCGATCACCAGCGGATACGCGTGGCCGGACCGCAAGCGATGCGCCTCCCGTGCATAACTCAATCCAAGCTCGTAATTCGCGCCCTGGAAGTAAGCCATGGCGTAGTAGAACTGAAAGTCGCCGAGAAAAGCCTCGCGCGGGCTCAGTCTGAGGGCGTAGTCGATGCAAGGAATGGCGTCCGCCGCGCGGCCCCCGTTGGCATGCGCAAGTCCCAACTGGCCGTGTGCAAACGCGGAGTTGGGGTTGATCGCGACAGCCTGGCTGATCGCTGCCATCGCCAGGACATTGTCACGCGTCGCAAAGGCTATCATCGCCTGCGCGAGGTAAGCCCACGGTTCCTTATCGTCCGCGGCAATGGCTTGTTGGACGATATCCCTGGCAAGGGCCAGGGCGTATCCCATGTCCTCCCACCCCTGGAACGCGCGCCACATCGTAATCCAACCTTTCATGGCGAGCGCCTGGGCATAATCGGGAGCCAGTCCGATTGCCCGATCGAGCAGGGGGAGCATCTTCCGGCTGCTCTCCTCAGACAACTGGGAACACAGGAACACCGCCCGCACGACACATTCCCAGGCATCAAGGCCATGATGCGGCTTGGGGCTTTCGCGGGCATGCTCTGCCGCCAGGAGTTCCGGCCCGATGCGGCCGACGACGCTTGCGGTGATTTCGTCCTGAATGACGAAGATGTCGCCGAGGTCGCCGTCGTACCTTTCGGCCCAGAGATGGGCTTCGGAGGCCGCATCGATGAGCTGCGCGGTCACCCTCACGCGGTTGCCGGACTTGCGGACACTCCCCTCGAGAACATAGCGGATCCCGAGCTCGCGCCCGATGGCGCGCACATCCACGGGCTTTCCCTTGTAGGTGAACATCGTGTTGCGGGCGATCACGAAGAAGCCCTTGAGCTTGGATAGCGCGGTGGTGATGTCCTCGGTGAGCCCATCGCTGAAGAAGTCCTGCTCCGGGTCGGCGCTCATGGCGTTGAACGGCAGCACGGCAATGGATGGTCGGTCCGGAAGTGCGGGCCTGGGCGATGCCGTTCGTGCGGTCGTCCCTTCCAGAAGGGGGCGGTACAGTCGCACCGGCCGCTCCATGTTCTTGAGCGCGCGTTCGCCGAGGTACTCGTAGTCGCAGTCAAGCTTGCCCTGGAGGTGATCGTACGCCGTGCCGGAAATGCAAATGCCGCCTGGATCCGCCAAGGTCTGGAGGCGGGCCGCGATGTTGACGCCATCGCCGTAGAGATCCCCATCAACCTCGTGGATCACATCACCGAGATTGACGCCGATCCGGAAGATGATGCGTCGCTCCGTTGGGATATCGGCCTGGTTCTCGGCAACGCCCTTCTGGATGGCGACCGCGCACGCGACGGCATCGACGACCGAGCCGAACTCCACGAGCGCACCGTCGCCCATCAGCTTGACAATACGGCCCTGATGCTCGGCCAGCAGCGGATCGATCACCTCCCGGCGCAGAACCTTCAGGGCCGACAACGTCCCAGCCTCGTCATGTTCGACGAGGCGGGAATAGCCGACGACGTCAGCGGCCAGGATCGCGGCCAGCCGCCGCTCCGCTCTTGCAGTTGCCATGGCTGTCTCTCCCTCAGGAGATCCGCCGGATGAAGCCCGGGCGATTGACGCGACATGCACCATCCGGCTGCCCGACACCGCGACCGTGCTGGTTCATGATACCACTGAGACGGTCATGTGGCGACGCTTCACGAGAGTGCCGCCTTCAACAGGAACAGGATCCGCGAAGCGGTCACTGCAAAGGTCTGTTGCGGTCCAATGGAAGGACGGCGTCATTCGAAGGAAGGTCCGTTTTCGGGACTTCGAACCCACTGGCGCGCTGAACTTGCCGAAGCGGTTTCTTCCGTCGTTGGCGGTGGGAACAATCGCTCCGTCAGCCACGTGTCCCAACCTCAGGATGGTCCGGAGTGGGTCAGGACTTCCCCTTCAGGCTCTGCAGCGGTAGGGCAGAGAAGGGTCGAATCCTGCGGTTGAGCGAATGTCGGCAATGGAGAAGCCCGCCGAATGACCGGAATTGGCGCACGTGGTCGGTCGATGCGTTCCGACTTCAGATCGCCTGATGAGGTTCGGGAAGGTCCGGCCGGGGTGTGGAAACCTGCCCTCGAAATTGACCGCCGAAATGACTTGATTGCGCCTGCCTGCAGACATTCTGCGGTACGGCCGCGCACCGACTAGACCAAGCTAAAATCAGAAAAACTTCAGAACGACGTCGGTACAGGCTCCTTTCGCGGACGCATAATGCGCTCGAACCGAGACGAAAAGCGTTGAGCGTGTACCAACATGATGCTGACCCTCACCCCTGAACTTGTAGCCAAGGCCCATCGCCACGTTGTCGTTCCAGGACCGCGTTCAGGGACTATCTATCTGCAGGACGAGGATCATGCGTGGTGGGTTGATCATATCGTTACAGGACGCGGGCAGAGCCGCGAATTCTGGGTGTTCGCCTACGGCTCCCTGATCTGGAAACCGGAATTTGCGACCGGCGGTATCCGGCACACGCTTTTCAAGCACGGTGCTATTGTACAATCTCTACCAGGACGCGCTTACCTTGATAGCCCGATGAGTTTAGAATTGGTCTTTCAGGCGGCTCGTCAGAAGCCGCCGGCGAAGAGGCCTATCGAGGGAGGAAACCATGACGCCGATCGAACCAAACAGGTCGCGTACCTGGCATAGGTCAGTGCTCGGCGCGGCCGTGCTCGGCATGGGCGTGCTGCTGACGGGAACGAGCGCCGGCGCCGGCTCTGTGGACAAGACCCCATTCGGAAACACGCAGGACGGCAAAGCCGTCGATCTCTACACGCTCACCAACGACAGGGGCGCGTCCGTCAAGTTCATCGCCTATGGCGGTATCATCACGGCGATCAATGTGCCCGACCGCTGGGGCAAGCTCGACAACGTCGTGCTCGGCTTCAAGGAACTCGCCGACTACGAATCCATGAACCCCTATTTCGGCGCCTTGATCGGGCGCTACGGCAATCGCATCGGCGGCGCGAAGTTCACGCTCGACGGCACGCAATACCAACTCGCCGCCAATAACGGGCCGAACAGCCTGCACGGCGGCACGAAAGGCTTCGACAAGGTCGTCTGGGCGGTCGAGCCGCTGAGCAGCGTCAGCGGCGCCGCAGCGCGGCTCAACTACACGAGCAAGGATGGCGAGGAAGGCTATCCCGGCACGCTCACGGTCCAGGTCGTCTATAGCCTCACCAACGACAACGAGCTGCGCATCGACTACGAGGCGACGACCGACAAACCAACCGTGGTCAATCTCACGAGTCATTCCTACTTCAATCTCGCCGGCGACGGCACGGGTGGGATCGACGATCACATCCTCACGATCAACGCCGATCGCTACACGCCGGTCGATGCGACCTTGATCCCGACCGGGCAGCTCGCCTCCGTGACCGCCACGCCGTTCGACTTCCGCCAAGGGGCGCCGATCGGCGCACGCATCCGCTCGAACGACCCACAGATGGCCTATGGCCGCGGATACGATCACAACTTCGTGCTGAACCGGTCGGGTGGTGGACTTTCGCTCGCCGCCCGAGTCTACGAGCCGCGCTCGGGCCGGATCATGGAGATCTCGACCACCGAGCCCGGCGTCCAGTTCTACAGCGGCAACTTCCTCGATTCGACGCTCGTCGGCGCGGCCGGTCAGCAATACCGCCAGACCGACGGCTTTTGCCTTGAGACGCAGCACTTCCCGGATTCGCCGAACAAGCCGTCATTTCCAACGACGGTGCTGAACCCGGGCGAAACGCTGAAGTCGACTACGATACACAAATTCTCCACCGACGCGTCCTAGCGTTGCAGCTGCGTTCTTTTCTGGTTGCTGAATCGATGGGTCGCCATGATTCGGAGATCATGGATGACGGGCGTTTCGATCGAGACGCTGGAGCTCTGTGCGTCGTCGCTGCGGGAGGCAAGGCAGCGGATCCGGAGCTTGCTTGCTGGCGCTATGTCCCCGGCGGAACACGCAGCGTCTCCGCGGCGAAGCAGGCGAACGTTGCGGCTTTCCATCGCCCACAAAGCCGCCGGCCGTAGCCAAATCAGACCTTCATGCAAGTCGCTGTCTACGTCCGAAAGGGGGTCGATTCAAAGCTGTAGCGCGAAGGGCGGCTTTGGAGAAGCGCCGGGAAGGTCGGTAATTGGCGCTCCCTGCTCGTTCCAGTCGTCGAAACGGACGGCAGTTCCCCACCCGTCTCGGCCATTGGCGGCAGCCAGATGATTGAGTTTGATCCTAAGCTGCGCCCGGCAGTTCCGGCTGTGTCAGATCACCGAATCGGTCCAGCGGACGATGTCCTTGGCGGCATCGCCGAATGCGCGGTCGAGCGCGCCGACATAGGCCTGGTTCCCGCCGCCGGAGACGGGCGCGGTCGCGGTAAAGCTCTTCGAGGCGCGCACCTCGCCATTGCGGTCGTTCAGTATCCGCACGAACAGCTCGACCTCGGCATGTTCGCCGCCGTCGACCCGGACTTCGAAGGAACGGACTTCGACGATCACCTGATAGTCGATCGCCAGCCCCTCGCCCGGCTTGCCGACACCGGCGAAGCTGCCCGAGCGCTGGAATGTCTCGGCCAGCCGCGCCTGCACGATCAGCGGCAGCCGATCGGCCCATTGCGCGCCCTTGAGGTACTGGATCGAACGCACAGACGGCTTGATAACGATGTTCTGGCTGTCCAGCGCCTTGAGCGCGGAGGGTTGGGCAATGAGGATCTGGCGGCGGCTGCGGCCGCGCGCATCGAGCGGCGGCGCCGACAGTTCGAATGTGTCCAGGGGCGCCGGCCCGCCGCCCGGCAAAAACGCGCAACCGGCTAGCGAAAGCGTAAGCAATGCCACACCCGCTTTGAGCCCGCCCGATTTGACCCCGCCCAATTTAAGCACCACCGACTTCACACGCGATCCCCGTTGTCCCCCGAATCGTATGAGCAATCCGCTTCCGCAGTGCACTTGCCTGCTGTTCTTGGGGCGGGCGAAAGCCGAAGTCAACGCCGCGCCCTGCCGTCGAATTGCCGAACCTCGCCTTCGCCGCCTGACAGGATCCGCTGCGGATTGCGGCTGAGATCCGTCACCGCCTCTTCGATGCGGCTGATCGAACGGCGGCTGTCCTGGACCAGCGCCTCGACGTCCTGCAGGCCCTGACCGGAGAATCGCGCCAGATTGTCGGTGATGGTGCCGAGGCGGGCGTTCAGCGTGTCGGCGACCTGCCTGAACGATTTCAGCGTATTCCTGGCATCGGCTATCATGCCGTCGGCCTGACCTGAGCCGAGCAATGTATCGACCTTGGCGAGGATGCCGTCGACGCGCACCGAAGCGTCGTTGAGACGCTCCGCCAGTTGCTGCGCGTCCTTGATCGTCTGGTCGATATCGTCGGCCCGGTTGGCGAATTTGCTGGTCACCTTGGCGACGTCGGCGGCAGCCTCGTTGGCGTTTTCGCTGGCCTTCTGGATGTTGGCCAGCGCGGTGCGAACCTGTGCCGGGTCGATGCCGTCGAGAACGCCGTCGACCTTGGCCAGCGTGCCTTGCGTCCGTTGGGCGAAATCGTTGATCGATCCCACCGCGGTGTCGACATTCCTGACGACCGTGTCGAACTGCTTGCTGGTTTCCTTCAGGTTCTCGGTCACCGTATCGACATTGGCGACGATGCTCTTGATCTGATCCTTGTCGACGGCGTTGAGCAGCCCTTCCGCCGCCTTCAGCGTACCGTCGAGCTTGCCCGAGACGCCCCTCAATTCGTCCGACAGCGAACTGACGCTGGCGAGGAATTTGTCGATGCCGTCGGAGTTCTTGGCCAGCGCGTCGGAGAAGGTCTGCACATTGTTGACGGTCTGCGTCAGCGGCCCGCGAACGTCCCTGGTGAAGCCTTCGAGCTGGGTGAGAACCGTATCGGCGCGGGTAAAGATGTTCTGCGCCGTCTGCAACAGGTTGGTGACCGCCGACGGGTTGGCGATGATCTCGGCGACGCGGCCCTCCGCCTCCGCCTGGTCGAGAAGGTTGACCTCCTTGAGGTCGGCGCCCCTGAGTTCGATATTGGCCTGACCGGTGAGGGTAGCAAGGCCGATATCGGCCTGCGTCGATTTGGTGATCGGCGTCGTGCGGCCTATTTCGGCTTCGGCTATGGCGGCGGTCGGATTGGCGAGGTCAATATAGACTCGCCTTACATCCCCAACCCTGACGCCGTTGAACAGCACGAAACTGCCGCGGCCGAGACCGGAAGCTGATCCCGGAATGCGCACCCGCAGCATCGCCGTCTCACCCCTCTCGCCGATCGCGGCCGTCCAATAGACGAACGCGAATGCTGCCAGGATCGCAGCTAGCGTGAAAATGCCGACAATGACGTAGTTGGCTCTGGTTTCCATTTATCCACTTATGGCTACGCGCGGGCCGCAAGATCAAGTTGCCGCGCACGTTTTCCGCGAAAATAGGATTTCACCCAGGGTTCCTCGCTTCTGAGCATGTCGTCGATCGTGCCTTCGACCAGCACTTTCTTGTTGCCGAGCACGGCCACCCGATCACAAGCGGTGAACAGCGTGTCGAGATCGTGCGTGACCATGTACACGGTCAGATCCATGGTATCGCGCAGCTTGACGACGAGTTCGTCGAACTCAGCCGCGCTGATCGGATCGAGGCCGGATGTCGGCTCGTCCAGGAACACGATGTCGGGGTCGAGCGCCAGTGCGCGCGCCAGCGCCGCACGCTTGATCATGCCGCCGGAAAGCTCGGACGGGAATTTCCGCGCCGCATCCGGCGGCAACCCGACCAGTTCGACCTTGAGCATCGCCAGCTCGTCCATCAGCTTTTTCGGCAAATCGAGATATTCGCGCATCGGCACCTGCACGTTTTCGAGAACCGTGAGCGCCGAAAACAGCGCGCCGTGCTGAAAGAGAACGCCAAGGCGCATGTCGATGCGAAGACGCTCCCTCTCGCTCGCCTTTTCGACATCGACGCCGAACAGCTTGATCGTTCCCGACTGCTTGTGCACCAGGCCGAGGATAGTGCGCAGGAGAACCGACTTGCCGGCACCAGAGGCGCCGACAAAGCCGAGGATCTCGCCGCGCCTGATATTGAGTGACAATCTGTCGAGAATGACCTTGTCGCCGAAGGACACGGTGATGTCGCGCGCGGAAAGCACGATCTCGTCTTCGTCGGCCCTTTCCGCAACCCCAGTCGCCTTTGTGCTGCCCTGCGTCGCCATGTCAGAACTCGATCGCCGCATAGAACATGGCGAAAAGCCCATCGAGGATGATGACCACGAAGATCGACTTCACCACCGAAGCGGTCACGTGTTGTCCCAGCGATTCGGCGCTGCCGCCAACCTTCATGCCTTCGACCGAGGCGATCGTGCCGATGATCATGGCCATGAACGGCGCCTTGATCAGCCCGGCAAAGATGGTGCTGAGATCGATGGCGACGCGCAGCCGGTCGATGAAGGCGGCCGGTGCGATGTCGGAATAGAGCCATGCCGCCGCGATGCCGCCGCCAAGTGCGGCGAAATTGGCGATAATCGTCAGGCAAGGCAGTGCGATCACCAGCGCGACCAGCCGCGGAAACACCAGCACGCCGATTGGATTGAGCCCGATGACCTTCAGCGCGTCGACCTCCTCGCGCATTTTCATCGAGCCGATTTCAGCCGTAATGGCGCTGCCCGATCGGCCGGCGATCATGATCGCGGTCATCAGCACGCCGAGCTCGCGCAGGATCAGCACGCCGACCAGGTCGACGACGAAGATATCGGCGCCGAAATAGCTGAGCTGATAGGCGCCTTGCTGAGCGACGATCGCCCCGACGATGGCCGACATCAGCACGACCACCGGGATGGCGCCGACGCCCATGCGGTCCATCTGGTTGAAGATCGCCGCCGGATTGACCGCATGGCCGCGGCCAAGCTTCATCTGCGAGCCGCGTATCGTGGCGCCCAGTATGTTCATCGCGGCCAGGAAATCGTCACGCATCTCATAGACGCGCCGGCCAACCGCCTCAAGCGCGCGAATGATGATATTCGGCGGCCTAGCGGTGCCGGAATCAGGTTCGCGTCGAACCGCGTCACCGACGGCGCCGAGCAGGATCGAGGCAATCTCGCTTTGCCCCTGCACCGTGATTTCCACACCCTTCTTTTCGAAGGCGCTAACCAGACGGTCGATCACCCAGGCCCCGGCGGTATCCATCTTCTCGATACGCGAAAGGTCGATCGCCAGCGTCTGGAAACCGCTGCGCTTCTCGATCTTGCGCATCTCGGCGTCGACCAGCGTCACGGTGCGCGTCGTCCAGTTTCCGGAGAAGGCGCAGCCGAGAACGCCGCCCTCCTCACCGACCGCGACGCGTGGCTGGTGGTCGGCCTCCTTGGCGGTCTTGCCGCTTGCGAAGCGTTTGCGGATCGTCAACATGGCGTCCTGTTTAGCCTGACGGGCCATCTGTTTAACCTGACGGAACCCACCTGTCGATTTGCCGACAAGCTTGTTGTCGCACAGCCGGAGCAGAAAAATATGGCGCGTGTCATTTCGGTCGAGTCCGAGCGCTTTCCCATCGCCGGGACCTTCACCATTTCGCGCGGTTCGAAGACCGAGGCCGAGGTTATCACAGTGACGATCAGCCAAGCCAACCATAGCGGGCGCGGCGAATGCGTTCCCTATAAACGCTATGGCGAAACGATGGACGGTGTGCGCGATGCGATCGAGGCGATGCGGGAGCAGATTCAAGGCGGCATCAGCCGGGCCGCGCTGCTCGACGCCATGCCGGCGGGCGCGGCGCGCAACGCCGTCGACTGCGCGCTATGGGACCTGGAGGCGAAGATCACAGGCAAGCCGGTCGCTTTCAGCATCTGCACGGTTCCGCCGAGGGCGCTTGAGACGGCCTACACTCTGTCGCTCGGTGAGCCTGGAGCGATGGCAGCCCAGGCCCGCGCCAACGCCCAGCGCCCGCTGCTCAAGGTCAAGATCGGCGGCGACAACGATATGGCCCGTATCCGTGCGGTTAGAGAGGCGGCACCGGCGGGCCGCATCATCCTTGACGCTAATGAGGGCTGGAGCGACGACAACATCGTTGCAAATCTCGCCTTTGCCGCCGAATACGGCATCGCCCTGATTGAACAGCCGCTGCCGGCGGGCCGTGACGGCATCCTTCGCCACATCGCGCACCCGGTGCCGATCTGCGCCGATGAAAGTGTGCATGAGGCAGGGGGCCTTGCCTCGCTTGTCGGCCTTTACGATGCCGTCAACATCAAGCTCGACAAGTCGGGCGGCTTGACCGCTGCCCTCGTCCTTCGCGATCGCGCCCGCGAACTGGGTTTTGGCGTCATGGTCGGCTGCATGGTCGGCACGTCATTGGCCATGGCGCCGGCCGTGCTCTTGGCGCAGGATGCCGATTTCGTCGATCTCGACGGGCCGCTGCTGCTTGCCCGCGACCGTGCTCCCGGTCTCGTCTACCAAGGTTCACTGGTGTCACCGCCCGATCCGGCGCTGTGGGGCTGAACGCGCGGCAAGCCCGATCAGTACAAGGCCGACCAAGGCGATCGGAACCATGGCAAAAAAACCATCCACGCCGAAGCGGTCATACAGAGGCCCGGACATGAGCGTCACCACGGCCGTGAAAAAGCCGTTGGAGAAATAGGCGATGCCTTGCGCGGCCCCGGTGCGTTCCTCCGCGACCGTCTCACCGATCATTTTCTGCAGGCCGATCAAAACCAGCGCCACGGAGACCGCATGAAGCGTCTGGACAGCGAAGAATCCGGCGATGCCAAGGCCGAGCGGCCAGATCATGGGAAAGGCAATCCAGCGCATGATCGCGCCTATCCCGGCCATCACCATGATCGACACGACCGAGAAGGAGCCGAAAACCCGGGTAAAGACCATGAACATGCCGATCTCGGCCACCACACCCCAGCCCCAAAGCAACCCGACAACCTGATCGCCGATGCCGATCGATTTCCAGTAGATCGAGACGAAGCCGTAGAAAAACGCATGGCTGGCGGTGATGACGCCGACGCCGATGGAGAAATACAGGAAATAGGCGTTGAGGAGTTTTGGCGCCGATTGCTGGATGTCGGCCGCCGAAAGCGGCGAGGCACGGCGCGGACGGCCGAGCCGCGGCGCGATCAATCCGACGGCAAGCGCGGCGCCAAACGCCACGAAGATGATCATCGGAACAGCCTGGGCGCCGGTCGCCGACAGGATGAAACCGCCCGCAAGATTTGCGCACAGATAGGAGATCGATCCCCATTTGCGCATGCTTGCGTAGTTGGAGCCGAAGCGGCGCACACCCGATAGCGCCAGCGAATCGGCAATCGGCGAATGCGGTGTCCAGACCACGGTGAGCGCCAGCGAAACGGTGAGCACCATGGCGTAGGTCGGCGTCAGGAAATAACCGGCGGACGCAGCCACAGATGCGGCCACCAGCGCGACATAGACATGGGCGCGGTCGCTCGCCCTGTCGGCCAGTGCTGTAAGCAATGGCGTCGTCACCACGCGCAGGAACATTGGTGCTGCGAGAATGACCGCTATCTGCTCGGCATCGAAACCCTCTGCCTGCAACCACAGCGGGAAATATGGCAAATGCATTCCGAGCGGCACGAAAAGCGTGAAGAAAATCAGGCCCATGCGCAGTTCGAAATGACGCGGCTTGACGAGCTGTTCGGGTGAAAGCGGCGGCAGGGAGGACATCAACAGGCAATCCGTCGGCGCAGCGTTCAGCCGAGTCGGCCTGCAGCGCACGCCAAATCCATAACATGCTGAAAAAGTCGGCGGAACCGCTTGGACTAATCGATTAAAGCGAGGTGAGGTCGGGTTTGGTCAGGCAGCCTGGACTGCCCTGCCCTTGATGTCGATCGGCACCAGCACTTCGCTACCGACCGGAGCCTCCGGCAGGACGTGCGCCCAGTGCAGGATCTCCATCCGGCCGTCGAAATGCTCGACCACCGCGGTGCAGCTCTCCACCCAATCGCCGGTGTTGATGTATTGCACGTCCTCATAATTTTCGATCGCGGCATGGTGGATGTGCCCGCAGATCACGCCGTCGACATGCGAGCGGCGCGCTTCCTCGGTCAGCATGGTTTGGAACGAGCCGATGAAATTCACCGCCTTTTTGACGTTGACCTTGGCCCAGGACGAAAACGACCAATAAGGCAGGCCAAGCAGTTGGCGAAGCCGCGTCACCACGCGGTTGACGAGCATGGCCGCGTCGTAGGCATAGTCGCCAAGATAGGCCAGCCAGCGCGCATTGTGGACGACAGTGTCGAACTGGTCGCCATGGATAACAAGAAGACGTTTGCCGTCGGCGGTCTCGTGAATGGCGCGGTCGGCGACGACGATGCCGCCGAAATGCACGCCTTGGAACTGGCGCGCGAACTCGTCGTGATTGCCGGCGATGTAGGTGATGCTGGCGCCCTTGCGCGCCTTACGCAGCAATTTCTGGACGACGTCGTTGTGGCTCTGCGGCCAGTGCCAGTTCCGTCTCAGCCGCCAGCCGTCGACGATGTCGCCGACGAGATAGATGATATCGGCGTCGTGATGGCGCAGGAAATCGATCAGGAACTCGGCCTTCGCCGCCTTCGATCCGAGATGGACGTCGGAGATGAACATGCTGCGGAAATTGCGGGGCTCTGCGCCAGGCATTGGATTCTCACCGTTGCTCTCGTGCAGCCTATGCCCCGATTCATGCAACAACCGTATGACGGTTGCGATTGGTCCAGCCTCAAGAGTAGGTTGCCGCGCCAATCAGAGGAGAAATCGCCATGGATCTCGGTATTCGCGGAAAAAAGGCCATCGTCTGTGCTTCGAGCAAGGGACTTGGGCGCGGTTGCGCCATGGCGCTGGCCGAGGCCGGCTGTGATCTGGTCGTCAACGGGCGCAATGCCGACCAATTGGCGAAGACCGCCGCCGAACTGCGCGAAAGATTTGGCGTCGAGGTGACCGAAATCGTCGGCGACGTGTCGAAGCCCGAGGTGCAGAAGGCGCTGCTTGCCGCCTGTCCCGATCCCGATATCCTCGTCAACAACAATGGCGGTCCGCCGCTTCGCGATTTCCGCGAACTCGACCGCGAAAAAATCCTCGAAGGCGTCACCCAGAACATGGTGACCCCGGTCGAGCTGGTTCAGGCTGTCATCGACGGCATGGCCGAACGCGGCTTCGGCCGCATCGTCAACATCACCTCGCTGTCGGTCTATGTTCCCATTCCCGGCCTCGATCTGTCGTCCGGCGCGCGCGCCGGCCTGACTTCGTTCCTGGCCGGCGTCGCGCGGACGGTGATCGACCGCAATGTGACGATCAACAACATGCTGCCGGGCAAGATCGACACCGACAGGCTGCGCCCTCCGCATGAAGCCGGCACCCCCGAAGATCCGGCTGCTGCCGCCGTGCGCAAGACCCAGGCAGCAGCCAACGTTCCGGCCAAGCGGCTCGGCACGCCGGAGGAATTCGGCCAGATCTGCGCCTTCCTGTGCTCGGTTCATGCCGGCTACCTGACCGGGCAGAACATACCGGTCGACGGCGGCGCCTATGTCAGCGCGTTCTAATACCTAACGCCTGGTACCTGCTGGGAACGCCGCCCCTTCCCGCGCTGGCCGCCACTACAGTTCATAGGGCCATTCGGCCGGCACGAAGCGATAGGCTTGGCCGTCGCGCGCGACGTGTCCGAAACCGGGGAACGGCAAATGCATTCCGGCGATCAGCATCCGGCGGCAGCGACCCGATCGAGCGTCCGCTTGCGCGTTTCGGCGGCCAGTTTGGAATCGACATCGAACGCGATGCTCCAGTCCGGGCGCGCGAACTGGTAGGTCGCCATGTGCACGACATCGCCCCAGATGAACAGCGCCTCGCCGTCCGATTCCACGATGAATCCGGCATGGCCCGGAGTGTGGCCGGGCAGCGGCACGGTGCGGATCGAGCCGAGCGCCTCGCGCTCGCCGTCCACTTGCCGCAGGCGGTCCGCATAAGCGGCGGCAGCCTTGCGTGCCCCGATGAAGAACGGCTTCGCCTCGTCCGGCGCCTGGTTCATGTTCGCGTCGTCGTGCCAGAAGGCGTAGTCGGTGGCGGTGACGACGAGCTCGGCATTGGGAAACAGCGCCTGGCCGGCGGGAGTCAGCACGCCGTTGATATGGTCGGGATGCATGTGGGTAATCAGCAATGTGTCGATCTGGTCCGGAGAGACGGCGGCCGCCTCGATAGCGGCCGGAAGTCGGCCGAGTGACGGGCCCATGCTGTCCGACGTACCGGCGTCGACGAGCACCAGACGGTCGCCCAGATTGATGAGATAGGCATTGACCGGTGCGCGGCGCGGTCCGGGCTTCTGGAAGCTGGCCGCAGCCAGCCGCTCCGCATCGGCCTCAGCGAGCCCGATGACCAACTCGGAACCAATGTCGATATAGCCGTCCAGCAGCGCCGTGACCTCGATCGAACCCACCTTGCGGTGCAACGCGCCAAGGGTCGGGGCGTGAGCCAGCGGCGCACGGGCCAGTGCCGGAACGGAGGCGCCGGCTAGAAGGGCGCCGCCGGCTAGGCCGGCACTGGCGAGAAAATGTCGGCGGGAACGCGTCATGGCATCATCTCCGGTTGGGGGATCGTAGGGGCTCCGAGTCAGAGCAAGACGGGTCTACTTCATAGGTTCAGCTTTTTGAACTTGCCTGTATCGTATATAAGCTATTACCTTTGCTTATTAATCACGACGGGGAGTTGCTATCATGGACCGCCTGACCGAGCTGACCAGCTTCATACGCGCCTTCGAGACCGGCAGCTTCTCGGCGGCCGCGCGCGGGCTAGGCTTGAGCCAGCCGGCCGTCAGCCAGCAGATCCGCGCATTGGAAAAGCGCCTCGGCGTCCGGCTATTTGACCGTACGACGCGGTATGTTTCTCCGACGGAAGCCGGCCGACGCTATCTGGAGCGTGCCCGCGACATCGTCGAGCGCCTCGAGGAGGCGGACCGCAGCGTCGGTTGTCTCGAATCAAAGATGTGCGGACGTCTTGCAGTCGGCGCGCCGGCCAGCTTCGGCGCAGGTGTGCTCGGCAACTATCTGATCGAGTTCAAGCGGGCCTATCCGGAACTGATGCTCGACGTGGCACTGACCGACAGTTTCGTCGACGTAATCGCAGAGCGGCTCGACGTTGTGATCCGCATGGGGACCATCGATGACGATCGGCTGATCGTGCGCAAGCTGGGTATGATGGAGCGACGCCTCGCGGCAACGCCGGACTATCTCGACCGGATGGGCAGGCCGCGGCGACCTGAGGATCTTGCCGAGCATGACTACCTGCTTTACGCCCACATCACGACGCGCGAGATCGTTCCGCTCACCGGCCCAGGCGGCCAAAAGGCCGAGGTGCGGATTCGGCCGGCCATGCGCTCCAACAATTCGCTCCTTAACCAGCAGGCACTGCTGTCTGGCATCGGCATCGGCCTCGGCCACAAGGTGATACTCGACCCGCTCGTCGCGCAAGAGCGGCTCGAATATGTGCTGCCTGACTGGCACTACGCACCGCACCACGTGCATGCGGTCTATCCGTCGAACCGCTTTATTCCGTTGAAGGTCAGGCGGTTCGTTGCCGGCTTCGCCGACCACCTCGCCGCGATGGGTGCGTTCATCGATGACAAAAAAGCATGTACATCCAAGGAAACGGCGCCGGCCTAGTGAAGTCTGACGTTTGTGCGCGCAGGGAAATGGCGGAGACGGGAGAGTCGAGATGTGGCGCGGCGGAGATAGGCGTAGCCCCGCAACCGCGCGGTGAGTAGCTGTCGGGTGGACGGTAGCCGCAAAGCCTGGAGGCGGTCGACCTGACACCTTGCGGCTGCTGCTCCCGCAGGACACATGAACTACCCTTCATGGTTATTCCTCCTGCCGATCGAGAAACCGCTTCACAGCGTCGAGGAACACACCGCGCCCTGCGGCCTCGCGATCGAGATGCACGAAGTGCGTGGCGTCAGGGATGTCCAGACGTTCCGCCTTCGGTGCTTCGTCTGCGATTGTCTTCGCGTCCTCCGGCCGGCTCCAGAAATCCCGTCCGGAGCGGATGACGAGCACTGGCATGGTGAGGCCGCCGCCGACCATTGCCGGCGATCAAACGCGAGTTCGAAGCTGTCGGCCATGGCGCCGCTCGGTGACCGGAAACTCTGCGGCTGGCGCGTCGGCGCCGTCTCGTCAGAGGCGAGTGCCTGCCAGTGCTGGAGCGGCGGCCATCATGGCTGCTGTGAGCACGAGGGGGAAAACGGTGAAATGGGACATGATATCTCCGGTCGCAATTGCGTTCCGCAAAGACTGCCAGCTATTCGATATCTTATCGATGACGCGTTTGATCGAGATGTCCACCAATGAGCAGATTGCGGCGTTGTCGCTGAGTGAGATCGACATCGGTTTCGTGCATCCACCGCTCGGGACCGACGAACGTCTCGACGTCCATGACTATCCTGCTGAAGATCTTATTGCCGTTCTGCCTGACGACCGGCAGACGCACGGTGACGCTGGCGGACATCGCCCGACACGGGCTCATCATGTTTCCGGCTGCACAAGGCCCGGCGCCCCATGCCCGCATCGTGGACACGTTCACCAAGCGGATCGTCCAGGAGGCGACGCGGGCACTGACCATGCTATCGCTCGTGTCCACAGGCTTGGGCGCGGCCCTGCTGCCACGATCGACACAGCGGCTTGTATTTCAGGGCGTCCGGTATGCAGCAATCGCCGACGTATCGCTGCCCGCCTGGCCGCTTGCCGTGATCGCGAAACGGCGGCCACGGTCGGCCTTGTCGACAGCGTCTGGAAACTGCTTGAGGTCGTCTAGACGTGACTTAACTGCCCGCGATAGGACATACCCCGGTCGCGCAATGCGCTCGCATGACATCAGCCCGGCAGCAACAAGGCAGGTGAGGATTTCAGCGCAACAGTCTGACATAGATGAGTTTTTGACGATTCTTGCGCCTAATTGGCGGTTGCGTCATTTGGCATCGTGAAAATCCAACGCTGCATGCTAAAAGGGCTTCAAGGCAGGATCGCAGGGAGGCCCGCATGGAAGGCGAAAACAAAAAAGCAGCCCGGTCGGACCTCGACGAAGCCGCACTTTATTTCCACAAGCATCCACGGCCTGGAAAGCTTGAAATCCAGGCAACAAAGCCGCTCGGCAACCAGCGCGACCTGGCGCTTGCCTATTCGCCCGGCGTCGCGGCGCCCTGTCTGGAAATCCGCGACAATCCGGCAACCGCCGCCGACTACACGGCGCGCGCCAATCTGGTTGGCGTCGTCTCGAATGGTTCGGCGGTGCTCGGCTTGGGCAATATCGGTCCGCTGGCCTCCAAGCCGGTGATGGAAGGCAAGGCGGTGCTGTTCAAGAAATTCGCCGGCATCGACGTCTTCGATATCGAGATCGACGCGCCTGACATCGAGCGCATGGTCGAGACGATCTCGGCGCTGGAGCCGACCTTCGGCGGCATCAACCTCGAAGACATCAAGGCGCCCGAATGCTTCGAGGTCGAGGAACGGCTCAAGGCCCGCATGGCCATACCGGTCTTCCACGACGACCAGCACGGCACCGCGATCATTGTCGCCGCGGCCGTGCTCAACGGGCTGGAATTTGCCGGCAAGACCATCTCCGACATCAAGATCGTCACCTCCGGCGCAGGAGCTGCGGCCCTTGCCTGCCTCAACTTGCTGGTTTTGCTTGGCGCGCGCGTCGAAAACATCTGGGTCACCGACCGTTTCGGCGTCGCCTACAAGGGCCGCGTCGACGAGATGGACCGCTGGAAGGACCCCTATGTGAAGGACACCGAGGCGCGCACGCTGGCCGATGTGCTGCCGGGCGCCGACGTGTTCCTGGGTCTTTCGGCCGCCGGCGTGCTGAAACCGGAATTGCTCCAGCATATGGCGCCAAAACCGCTGATCCTGGCGCTGGCCAACCCCAACCCCGAGATCATGCCGGAAGCAGCACGGGCGGCGCGACCCGACGCGATGATCTGCACCGGCCGCTCCGATTTTCCCAATCAAGTCAACAATGTACTTTGTTTTCCTTACATTTTTCGTGGCGCATTGGACTGCGGCGCCAGCGCCATCAACGAAGAGATGAAGATGGCCGCGGTGCGGGCG
The DNA here is from genome assembly GCF_055811755.1 of Mesorhizobium sp. WSM4840. NCBI lineage: Bacteria > Pseudomonadati > Pseudomonadota > Alphaproteobacteria > Hyphomicrobiales > Phyllobacteriaceae > Mesorhizobium > Mesorhizobium sp. WSM4840. The sequence continues at coordinate 19,584 of NZ_JBVVQD010000044.1, read as the reverse complement.
ATCGCGGCCCTTGCCCGCGAGGAACCGTCGGATGTCGCCGCCCGCGCCTATTCCGGCGAAACGCCGATCTTCGGGCCCGATTTCCTGATCCCCTCGCCCTTTGATCCCAGGCTGATCCTGCGCATCGCTCCGGCCGTCGCCAAGGCCGCCTGCGACACCGGTGTCGCGACACGGCCGATCACCGACATGACGGTCTATATCGACACGCTGAACCGCTTTGTCTTCCGCTCCGGCCTGGTCATGAAGCCGGTGTTCACGATGGCCAAGACGTCGAGCGCCAAGCGCGTCATCTATGCCGACGGCGAGGACGAGCGCGTGCTGCGTGCCGCCCAGGTGGTGCTGGAGGAAGGCATCGCCGAGCCGATCCTGATCGGTCGCCCGCATGTCATCGAAGTCAGGCTGAAACGCTACGGGCTGCGCATCAAGCCGGGCGTCGATTTCGGCCTGATCAATCCCGAGGACGATCCCCGTTATCGCCACTATGTCGACCTTTTAATTGAACTCGCCGGCCGGCGCGGTGTGACGACGGAGGCCGCGCGCACCATGGTGCGCACCGACAACACCGTGATCGCAGCACTTGCCCTTAAGCGTGGCGACGCCGACGCCATGGTCTGCGGACTGGAAGGGCGTTTCGAGCGGCATTTGCGCAATGTCACCCTGATCATCGGCCCGCGCGCCGGTATCAAGGATCATGACCTGTCGACGCTTTCCATGCTGATCTCGCAGCGCGGCATCATTTTCCTCACCGACACGCATGTCACCGTCGATCCGACGGCCGAGGAGATCGCCGAGATGACGGTGCTGGCTGCCGAAGAAATCCAGCGCTTCGGCATCGAGCCCAAGGCCGCCCTGCTGTCGCATTCGGATTTCGGCTCACGCGATTCGCCAAGCGCGCTCAAGATGCGGCAGGCAGCGGCGATCCTGGCGCGCATTGCGCCAGACCTGCAATGCGACGGCGAGATGCATGCCGACTCGGCTCTGTCGGAGCAACTGCGCCAGCGCGTCTATCCGCATTCGCGGCTGAAGGGCGAAGCCAATCTGCTGGTGTTCCCCAATCTCGATTCGGCGAACATCACGCTCACCGCGCTGCGCGCGATGATGGACGCGCTGCATGTCGGGCCGATCCTGCTCGGCACCGACAGGCCGGCGCATATATTGACGCCGTCGGTGACGTCACGCGGTGTCGTCAACATGACGGCGCTCGCCGTGGTCGAAGCGGCCCATAAGGCGCAGGCGGTCGTAAATCTGGGCTAAAACGGCCTTTCGCGGTAAGCTAACAAATAACCGCAAAGCGGTAGCTTTCGCGACGGGCGGTTAAACGGAGTTCACGGCGAATGACGGGCGGAGGGTGGAAGCTGACGCGTGCCGCGGCGCTGCTCGGTGCACTGGCGTTATCAGGCCTTGCCGTCACTCAGCCGCAGGCCGCCTCCGGTGTTTGCCGCCAGCTGGAAGCCGATCTCGCGGCCGCTTCGCGCGGTGGCGGCAAGCCGGCCCTGCTCAGGAAATACGACGACGCGATCGTGCGACAGCGCGAGCAGATTTCAAAGGCAAGCCGCCAGTCCGACAGCGCCGGCTGCGACTTTTTGCTGCTCGGCCGCAATCGCAACGCTTGCGGCGCACTCGAGGCCACGCTCGACCGCATGATCGCCAATCTCGATGCCCTGCAGATCAAGCGCGCGCAGCTCGCCGACGGCGGCTCGCGCCGCGATCGCGCGCGCATATTGGCTTCGCTCGACGCCAATGGCTGTCGCGACAGCATCGTGCCTTCGGAACGTGCGCCTGTCCTGGAGGCGAAACGTGAGAATGGCAATGGAAATCTGCTCGATCGGCTTTTGGGCGACGCCAGAAATCAGCCCGATGCGCTGGACGAACCGAGCGATCCCGACGAAGAACGCGGTGTCCGCGCCATGATCAATCAGCCCGACGGCATGGACCTGCCGCGCCTCGGCGACGAATTCCGCACAATGTGTGTGCGCACCTGCGACGGCTATTTCTTCCCGATGTCGAATGCCGCCTCGCTGGGCGATTTCGAGCGCGATCAGAAGAACTGCGATTCGAGTTGCCCCGGCACCGAGATGCAGGTGTTTTATGCGCGCGGCATAGGCGACAACTCGGCTGACATGACGTCTTCGGTAACCGGCAGGCCCTATAGCGAACTGCCGACCGCCTATCTCTACAAGCAGCCCGAAACCTCTCCCTCGCCGGCCTGCGGCTGCAACGCAGCACGAAATTTCGAGATCATTGCCGGCAACCCGCCAAGCCCGGAACAGACTGACCCCGATGTAGAGACCACACCATTGCCTGTCGCCAAACCCGATCCAGGCGCCGACCCCGAGACATTGGCCAATGTCGAAGGCGGGCTCGACCGCGACGTCATCAAGCGCCTCGCCGTCAAACCCTCGCCGACGACTTTGCCGCCGCCGGGACAGCGCAAGGTCAGGGTCGTCGGGCCAACGTTCCTTCCCGACCCAGCAGCGGCAACAGATCTGCAAGCTCCGGTCCCGAAGGCTGCCCCGTAAGCGCCAACCTGAGCGGCATGAACAGCGCCTTGCCCTTGCGGCCGGTCGCTTCCCTGATCCTGCCCGTCCACTCCTTCCACACCGACCCGTTCCAGGGGTCTTCCGGCAAAAGGTCGAACGCCTGGCGAAGGAAATCGCGGTCGACGTCGGAAAAGTCCGGCTGCTCCTGCGGGCCGTCGCGAAGTGTGCGCAACCAGATTGCGGCATCGGCCAGCCTGTCGAGATTGCCGCGCACCGCCAGCCAGAACGGCTCGGCCTGTTCGCCGGAAATGCCGAGCACGATCAGCCGGTCGCGCGCCTCTGAAAACGGCATATGATGCAGCAGCGTGCGGTTGAGCACGAAGAGCTCGTCCGGGTCGAATTTCGCGGCGGATTTCGAGGTCGCGGCCGGATCGAAGCGCCGGGCAAGCTCGGTCATATCGGGCACCGCCACGACGTTTTCCGAGGTGCCGACAAGCACGGCCAGCGAGGCGACGGCCATCGGTTCGATGCCGGTCTCGCGCAAGCTCTCGATGGAGAGCGCGCCGCTCCGCTTCGACAGGCCCTCGCCCGATGCGGTGGTCAACAGATTGTGGTGGCCGAACACCGGCGGCTCGGCACCCAATGCCTGGAACAGGGCGATCTGCACACCGGTGTTGGTGACGTGGTCGTCGCCACGGATAACGTGGCTGACGCCCATCTCGATGTCGTCGACCACCGAAGGCAGAGTATAGAGATAGGTCCCGTCCTCGCGCATTAGAACCGGGTCGGAAAGCGAGGCGAGGTCGACGGTTTCCTCGCCGCGCACCAGATCGTTCCAGTGGATTTCCGTGCGCTCCGGCTGCAAGGGGTCGCTGGTGAAATTGGGCAGCAGAAAGCGCCAGTGCGGCCGGCGGCCATCGGACTGGTATTCGGCGATCTGCTCAGGCGTCAGCGTCAACGCTTCGCGGCCGTAGACCGGCGGCAGGCCGCGCGTGCGGCGCACCTTGCGCCTGAGATCGAGCTCTTCGGGTGTCTCGTAACAAGCATAGAGAAGGCGCGCTGCCTTCAATTTCTCCATCGCCGCATCGTAGATCTCGAAGCGCCGTGACTGGTATTCCGTGGCGTCGGGAAAGATGCCCAGCCAATGCAGGTCGTAGAGGATGGCGTCGGAGAATTCCTGCGTCGAGCGCGCGACGTCGGTGTCATCGAAGCGCTGGATGAAGCGGCCCTTGTTGTTCATGGCGAACAGCCAATTGAACAGCGCAGTGCGCGCATTGCCGATATGAATGCGGCCGGTTGGTGACGGGGCGAAACGGACGGTAACTGTCATGAACGGGGCGTACCGGATGGTTTTGCTGTTGACAAGACACGCCCCCGCGCCTGGCCGCAGACATAGAACATGACGAAGGCGATGAAAAGGCGGCAGCGCCGCGCGTCCTACCGCATCGGCCCGAAAATCGGAACCGATTTTCGGAAAGCACGATGCGCAGATTCAAAGTGTTAGAGCGTACGTTGTGCGTCCAAGTGGACACACGTCGCTCTAGCGCATCGGCCCGAAAATCGGAACCGATTTTCGGAAAGCACGATGCGCAGATTCAAAATGTTAGAGCGTACTTTGTGCGTCCAAGTGGACGTCCGTCGCTCTAATATACGCGCGGCGCTGTAAGTCGTCAGATCGCCAGCCCCTTGGTCAGTTCGAGCGCCTGGCGCTCGAACAGCCGGCGGTAGATGCCGCCTTGCAGCCGGATCAGTTGGTCATGCGAACCCTCCTCGACGATGCGGCCGCGATCGAACACCAGAAGCCTGTCCAGCGCCCGTACCGTCGAAAGCCGGTGCGCGATGACCAGCGTCGTGCGGCCGACCATCAACCGCTCCATCGCCTGCTGAATCAGCACCTCCGATTCTGAATCGAGGCTCGACGTCGCCTCGTCCAGAATGAGGATCCGCGCATCGGCGAGGAAGGCCCGCGCGATCGCCACGCGCTGGCGCTCGCCGCCTGATAGTTTCACGCCGCGCTCGCCGACCAGCGTGCCATAGCCTTTCGGCAGATCGACGATGAAGTCGTGCGCGCTTGCCAACCGTGCCGCGTGCTCGATTTCGGCTTGCGTGGCGCTCGGCCGGGCATAGGCGATGTTTTCGGCCAGCGACCGGTGGAACAGGATCGGCTCCTGCTGGACGATAGCGATCTGCCCGCGCAGCGACGCCTGCGCCAGCCCGGAAATATCCTGACCGTCGATCAGGATCGTTCCCGCGTTCACGTCGTAAAGGCGCTGGATCAGCTTGACGAAGGTGGTCTTGCCCGAGCCCGAATGGCCGACCAGCCCGACGCGCTCGCCCGGCGCGATGTCCACCGAAAAGTCGCGATAGAGCGGCAGTCGGTGGCTGCCATAATGGAAGGTGACTTTGTCGAAGCTGATGCGGCCGTCGGTAATGCGGATCGGCCTGGCGCCGGGCACATCCTCGATGCCGAGCGGCTCGGACTGGAAGTCGACCAGTTCCTCCATGTCGTTGATCGAGCGCTGCAAATTGCGGATATGCGTGCCGATATCGCGCAAATAGCCCTGCAGCACGAAGAACGAGGTCAGCACGAAGGTGACATCGCCGGCGCTGGCCTGCCCCCACGACCACAAAAGCAGGGAAAATCCGATCACCGCTGTTCTCAGAAGCAGCAGCATCGACCCTTGCGTAGTGCCGTTGACGGTGCCGCGCACCCAGGTGCGGCGCGTGCGGTCGCGCCATCTGGCGACGACCTTGGCGAGGCGCGTTTCCTCGCGTTCCTCGGCGCCAAAGCCCTTGACCACGGCATTGCAGCTCACCGCATCGGCCAGCGAGCCGCCCAGGCGCGTGTCCCATGCGTTGGCAAGCCTTGCGGCAGGCGCAACATAGCCAAGCGACAGCAGCGCCGTCACCGCGATGAACAGCACCGAACCTGCGGCGACGACAGCACCCATCAGCGGCCAGAACCAGCCGAGCAGCAGCGTCGAACCGACGAGCATGACGACGGACGGCAGCAGCGCTATCAGGATCGTGTCGTTGAGCAGGTCGAGCGCCCACATGCCGCGGGTTATCTTGCGCACGGTCGATCCGGCGAAGCTGTTGGCGTGCCAGTCGGTGGAGAAGCGCTGGACGCGATGGAACGCGTCGGCGGCGATATCCGCCATCATCTTCAGGGTCAGTTCGACGATAGCCATGAAGGCGAGGTTGCGCAGCACGACGCCGGTGAAAGCCAGCGTCACCAGCATCGAAAACGCCGCCATCGCCGCATTCCACGCGACATCGTCGGCTGCAGCACTGCTGGCAACGGCGTCGACCAGCCGGCCGGAATAGAGCGGCGTCAGCACGTCGGCCAAGGTCGACAGCAGGAACGTGCCCATGATGAGCGAAAGCCGCCACGGCTGGCGCCGCCAATGGCTGAGCGTGAAGCCAAGGACGCTGCGAAAGGCGCCGGCGCGCAAATCTATCTGAAAACGAGCCATGATGTCATTCGGGCGCAAGCGAGCCCGGCCCCGGTAAGGTCGAAAATTGAAAAAACCGCGTTGGGCGAATTAGCGCCCGGGAATGCGGAGGTTCGGCATATTTGGCGGCTCGCCCGAATACGGGCGGCGACCGGCATCGACGAAGGCCTGTTGTCAGGTGGGCTTGCCCATGAAGGTGAAAACCTTCCGGCGCGCCCTCTGAGACCTAGGCTTCGCGGCCTCGCATAACGATGTCAAATCCTGCCATTCGGTCCTCCCATTAGAGCGACGTGCGTCGATTTGGACGCACAAAGTACGCTCTAACAAATTGAACCTGCGCATCGTGCTTTCCGAAAATCGGTTCCGATTTTCGGGCCGATGCGTAGGGATCGCGGAAAGGCGTTTATAGAGATGCGTCAACGTGTCGCCAAGCCAGCAAGTTGCCGAAAAGCGCATCTGGTCCAACTGTGAGGCGATTTTGCAACAATCGCGGGTTGTACGATTTCCTCGGTCAGGCGGCCGGAATGCGGTCAAGCTGACTGTGCCACTCGTGCGGACGCAACCACTTCACAGGAGCCAAAAACGGCGCCTATCCGCCATCCCTGAACCGGTTGGTGATGGGATAACGGCGGTCGCGGCCGAAATTCTTTTTGGTGATCTTCACGCCGGGCGCAGCCTGCCGGCGCTTATATTCGGCGATGTAGAGCAGGTGCTCGACGCGCGTCACTGTCGCCCGGTCGTGGCCGCGGGCAACGATCTCGTCGACACCCATCTCGTTCTCGACCAGACACTCCAAGATGTCGTCCAGCACCGTATAGGGCGGCAGCGAATCCTGATCCGTCTGGTTCTCGCGCAGTTCCGCCGACGGCGCCTTGTCGATGATGTTATTCGGGATCACTTCGCCGGAAGGGCCCAGCGCGCCCGGCGGCACGTGCGTATTGCGCCAGCGCGCCAGCGCATAGACCTGCATCTTGTAGAGGTCCTTGATCGGGTTGAAGCCGCCATTCATGTCGCCGTAGAGCGTGGCGTAGCCAACCGACATTTCGCTCTTGTTGCCGGTGGTGACCACCATCGAGCCGAATTTGTTGGAGATCGCCATCAAAATGGTGCCGCGCGCGCGGCTCTGCAGGTTTTCCTCGGTAATGCCTTCCTTGGTGCCCTCGAAAAGCTGCGTCAGCGTATGCAGGAATCCCTCGACCGGTTCGAAGATCGGCACGATGTCATAGCGGCAGCCGAGCGCACGGGCGCAATCCTCGGCGTCTTTGAGCGAGTCCTTCGAGGTGTAACGGTAAGGCATCATCACGGCGCGCAGCCGTTGCTCGCCGAGCGCATCGACGGCAAGTGCTGCGCAGATCGCCGAATCGATGCCGCCGGAAAGGCCAAGCACGACATTCCTAAAGCCGTTCTTGTTGACGTAGTCGCGCAGGCCCAGCATGCAGGCGCGATAATCGGCCTCCTCCTTTTCCGGTATTTTCGACATCGGCCCTTCGGAGCAGACCCAGCCGTCGGAATTATTTCCACTTTGCGCGCCTGCGGCGGCATTGTTTCTATTTTGCGCGCCTGCGGCGGCGCGGTTGCGCTTCCAGGTGCTGACGTTGACCGTCTCCTCGAACTGGCTCATCTGGAAGGCCAGCGTCTTGTCGGAACCTATGGCAAACGACGCACCGTCGAAGATCAGCTCATCCTGGCCGCCAAGCTGATTGGCGTAGATGATCGGCAATCCGCATTCGATGACCTGGCGAATGACGATCTGGTGGCGAACGTCGACCTTGCCGCGATAGTAGGGCGAGCCGTTCGGCACCAGCAGGATTTCAGCGCCGCTTTCGGCCAGCGTCTCGCAGATGCCGACATCGCCCCAAATGTCTTCGCAGATCGGAATTCCCAGGCGCACGCCGCGGAAATTGACCGGTCCCTGCATTTCAGGACCAGCCTGGAAGACGCGCTTCTCGTCGAATTCGCCGTAGTTCGGCAAATCGAGCTTGTAGCGCTCGGCAAGGATCTTGCCGCCATCGGCAAAGATGATCGAATTATGCGTGCCGCTCTTGCGCTTCAGCGGCGTGCCAACAATGACGCCCGGCCCGCCATCGGCAGTATCGCCAGCGAAATCCTGCGCCGCCCGCTCGCAGGCCTTCAGGAACGCTGGCTTCAGCACCAGGTCTTCGGGCGGATAACCGGCGAGGAAAAGCTCGGTGAACAGCACGAGGTCGGCGCCCTGACGAGCGGCGTCAGCCCTCGCCTCGCGCGCCTTGGCGAGATTGCCGGCGACGTCGCCAACCGTCGGATTGAGCTGGGCGACGGCGATGCGCAATATGTCGGAAGCGGTCTTGTCGGTCATGCCTGCTGACTTAGCGCGACAGAATTCGCCGGGCAATGGCGTTTGCTTGGACCACTGACCGATCGACGAATGTCGATCGTCTCGGACCGATTGACATGTCGATCGTGTCTTATTCGCCCATATATTCGCGCAGTGCCTCCGGCGAGTGGTTCTCGCCGATCGACATAGCCAGAATGCGCGAAATATGCCGGCGCGGCAGGCCGATTTCCGTTGCCCAGGCATTGATCTGGTTCTGGATCTTGTCGAGATCCCGCTTCGAGGTCGGGCCTTCGGCGATGTCGAGGCCGGCGTCGCGCAGTGCGGCCGCCATGTCGGCCGAGACGATGAAGGCGTCCCACTCCAGCCACCTCAGAAAATACTGGCCGGTATTGCCGCCGAGCCGGCTGCCATGCTTGGCGAGATAGGCCATCAGCCCAACCTGGTCGTCTTCAGGCCAGTCGGCGAGGAACTTGCCAAAGCCGCCATGCTCCTTCGACACCCGCTCGACGAAAGCCGCATTTTCGCGAACCGACTTGATCTTCTGCGGATTGCGCACGATGCGCTCGTCGGCTGTCAGCTCGTGCCAGAAATCGTCAGGCTGGAACAACAGCCGCTTCGGCTCGAAGCCGAGGAACGCTTCTTCGAAACCCGGCCATTTCTGCTCGATGACGCGCCAGACGAAACCGGCGGCGAAAACACGCTCGGCCATCGTCGACAGGATGCGGTCATCGGTAATGTCAGCCACCGCGGCATTGTCTGGCATGGGCCCCAGCAGCGACGCCAGCACCGCTTCCCCGCCCTTGCGTTTGGCCGCGCGGGCGCGGATTTTCTGAAAATCCATCATTGTTTCCTCACTCTGTCGCGTCAATCTACCACTTCCCGTGCGAACCGGCAGCCTTTAGGTCTATCGCTGACGACGGAGGCGGCATGAACAAGACTATCGAAGAGTTGGCAAAGCGCTGGCTGAAGCGAAAGCTAGATGGCCTGAGCCAGGTTGAGAGCCAGGTGCTGCAAAGCACGCTCGAACGCACCACGATCTCGAAGGACACCAACAAGGCCGTCGCTTTTCATCAGACGTTTGGCGACCGCCTCGCCGACACCATCGCCCGGATCGGCGGCTCGTGGTCCTTCATCCTGGCCTTCATTGCTTTCCTGATCCTGTGGACGGCGGGCAATGTCTGGCTCCTGACGCGCGACGCCTTCGATCCCTATCCCTTCATCTTCCTCAACCTAGTGCTTTCCATGGTCGCGGCCCTGCAGGCGCCGGTGATCATGATGGCGCAAAACCGCCAGACCGAGCGCGATCGTATCGATGCCGCCCACGACTACGAGGTCAATCTCAAGGCCGAGATCGAGATCATGGCGCTGCATGAGAAGCTGGACGAACTGCGCCACAGCCAGATCGTTGGCATGCGCGACGAGATCGCGCAGCTGGCCGAACAGGTGAAGCGGATCGACGAGATTCTGTCAAAGCAGCGGACGCGTTCATGACGGATGCCATCCACCATCTCATCGAACAATATGGACTGATTGCCGTCTTTCTGGGCTGTGTCGCCGAGGGCGAAAGTGCGGCCCTCCTCGGCGGGTTTTTCGCGCATCAGCATGTCTTCGTCCTGTGGCAGGCCTTTCTCGCATCGGCCATTGGCGCCTTTGTCGGCGATACCTTTTTCTTTATCCTCGGACGAAGCTTCGCCGACCATCCATTCGTAGTCAAACTGAAGGGCCGGCCGGGTTTCAGCCACGCCTATCGTCTTGTCTCCACCCATCCCGACATTTTCGTGCTGTCAAACCGCTTCATTTATGGCCTGCGCCTTGTCGGCGGCATCGCGGCCGGACTGTCCGGCATTGCCGTGACGCGCTTTGTCATTCTCAACGTCATTTCATCCATGGTCTGGGCCGGATTGTTCACCACCATCGGCTATGTGTTCGGGCTGGGCGCGGAGCGCATCGTCGGCCAGGCGTTGGCCCGTCACGAGCGATTGCTGATCGCCCTGACGATTGGGTTGGGCGTGGCCGTCCTTGCCTGGTTCATCGCTCACACCATCGCCAAAAAGGAGCGTAGCAAGGAGAGGTGAGGATCAGTCGATGCAGAGCGCACGGTCGCCACGATCGAGTATCAGCGGGATGATCAGGTCTTCCTCATCGGCAAGGTGCCGGGTCATCATGGCGATCAGCCGGCTGTTCTCGTCGGCATAGGCATCGGCGGCAAAGCGCTGCTTGTCCTCGCTCTCTTGAAGCGTGCGGATGAAGGCGTTTGCGGCCTCGGCATTGCGCTCCAACCCTTCATGGATCGTGTGATGATCGGCATCGAGAATCTCGAAGCCGCGCTTCAGCCGGGTCTCCGCCTTGGCGAAGACCGGAAAATAATGATTGTCCTCGACGTTATGGTGACCGTCGAGATGACCGAGAAAATGGTTGAGGCGCGGCGCGAACCAGCGCGCGAACTCCGGCGCCGTCAGCCTGCCCTCGCGATAGTCGCCGATGCCGTTGGTCAGCATGCCGCCGAGCTCGCGGAACATGTCGTGCCGCTGCAGCCACATGTTGGCCATGCCATGGATATTGGAATGCGCCTGCCAGATCTCGCGCGGGTATTTCTCTGCAAGCCAGCGCAAATCGTCCGGCAGGCCTGCCCGCTCGAGCAGCAGAAAATCGGCACCTTCACCCATGACGGTCTCCTTTGGTGACTGTCATATAAGAGGTGAGATACTAGATCGGTAGCCCCAAGATTCGCTCGATGATGGCGATGCCCCAGACGCCGGCAACGATCACCACCGAAATCAGCACCGCCAGCGAACCACAGTCCTTGGCGAGCTGGATATCGACGTTGAACTCCCGGCTGAACGCATCGCATGCGGCCTCGATGCCGGTGTTCAGCACTTCGACCATGATCAGCAGCAGCACTGCGCCGATCAGCAGGGCATAGCCGCGCCACGACACCGAAACAAACCAGCCGAGTGGCAAGGCAAGCACGAGCAGCATCAACTCCTGCTGGAAGGCTTTCTCGCTGGAAGCCAATTTGCGAAATGCCCGCACTGAATTGAAGAAAGCATCGATCAGCCGCTGCATGCCAAACCTTTCCGAACCACCGGCAGGGGATAGCGCAATGGCCGGATCAAGGGAATAAGGCGACCTCTGCAAAATCATTCGTCGGCGACCTTGATCGACGGCGTCGACTTCTCGAACTGCGGCAGCCCATCGTCGATCGTGTAGTAGTCGCCCTTGTCGCCGACGAAGATGTGGCATTGGCCCTGAAGTCCGGTGGGCTTGTCGAACAGTCCGGCCAAAACCGAGACATATTCATGATCCTGCGGCTTCCAGAACAGCAGCGAGCCGCATTTCTTGCAGAAACCGCGCCTGGCAAACGAAGATGCTTCGTACCAGGTGATGCTTTCCGTGCCCACTATTGTGATGTCTGCGTTGGGAACATTGGTTGCAGCGTAGAAGTGACCACTTTGCTTCCGGCACTGCGAGCAGTGACAATAGATCACGCCGCGCAACAGCCCGCGCGTCCTGAACCGCACAGCCCCGCACAGGCATGATCCGGTATGAGCGTCGTCCATCTTGCCTCCCAACTCAGTCGCCACCCTGAAATCGCCGTTTATGGCATCGGCGTGCTTGCCAGGATTCCAGTTTTGCAGCGGCTATGTCCCAGCAAATGCGACACTCGGCGGGCATGTCACGCACAGCACGGTTTGTACAAAGCGGCGGGCCGCGCGAGCAGCCTCTCGACGGCCCGCCAAATTGATTAAAGCCAGCATCTTTCCATATAAATTTTTATTGCATATATTTTCACTAGAAAGGAGAGACGCTTACAATGCAGCCCCATCTCGCCGCCAACACGGCCGAAAATGCAGTCCTGACCAAGGCCACGCTGCGCGCCGCAGACCTGCTGGACATTACCGCCAGGATGCTGGCCTCCATCATCGGGGTCTCGGAAGCCACCGTTTCGCGCATGCGCAGGCAGGAATTCCTGCTGGAGCGTGGAACCAAGCCGTTCGAGCTTGCCGTGCTGTTCGTCCGGCTGTTCCGCTCGCTCGACGCCATAGTCGGCGGCGACAAGACCGTCGCCCGGGCATGGCTGAAGAACGCCAACACGGCCTTCGACGGCACCCCGCTCGAAAAAATCGTGACGATATCAGGGCTTATCGATGTCATCGCCTATCTGGACTCCCGACGCGCTCTCGTCTGAAGCCGCCAAACTCGATGGCAAGTCCAAGCTCGAGGGCAAGTACTGGCTCGACGGCAAATACTGGCGCATGGTCGAGGCGCAGCACCGCGTCTCGACATTGAAGATCGTCGATACGCTCGACGAGCAGGCCCTCCTCGAAGACCTGATCGAGGAAACCAAGCCGCAAATCCCCTTGGAATGCCGGCATCTGCATTATCTCTTGGCAACGCCCTTCCGCTACGGCTCGATCTACCCGCACGGTTCGCGCTTCGGCCGCGCCGGCAGGACCAAGGGCGTCTACTATGCGGCGGAAACCATGATGACCGCCGTTTCCGAGATGGCTTTTTACCGCTTGCTGTTCTTCGCGGAATCGCCGGATACGCCCTGGCCGCACGACGCCGCTGAATACACAGCCTTCGCCGCCGCGATACGGAGCACAAAGGTGATCGACCTGACAAGGCCGCCGCTCGACCGCGACGCGGCGGCGTGGACGCACCCGACCGACTATGCGGCCTGCCAAAATATTGCCGATGTCGCGCGCGAGGCCGGGCTGGAGGCGATCCGCTATCGCTCCGTGCGCGACCCGAAAGGCGCCAATGTGGCGCTGCTGGCATGTAGCGGCTTTGCCAAGCCGAAACCGCTGGAACCCCATACCTGGCGCATCAGGCTGGGCGCCTTCGGCGTGCAGGCGATCTGTGAGTTCCCGGAAAAGCGGATCGAGTTTTCCAGGACGGCCTTTGCCGCCGATCCCCGGCTCAACGCACTGCGCTGGGAGCGCGGCCGCTGACCAGATACTAGTGAAAATCCGACGCTAAACTACCGCTTGGGGTGGGATGCGCCTATGGTCAAATGGAAAGATGCGCCAGGAGCGGACGCTTGGCGCCAATGTGCCAAACGTCTTGATGGGGGGCCGAATGCGGACAGTCGGCTTTCAGGATGACTGGACTGGGAAGCCGACCTTCACGCACAGCCCCCGGTGATGCGGTCGTCACAACGGCCTACGCCATTCTACATTCTCTCCATGACAAGCTTTCCTGAACACCCGCTGCCAACTCCGGTGCCCCTAAACTTGCCAGTCCCGTTATCACCCTTTATCACGCCGGTAAGCGTGTTCCCTCCCGTTTTTCCGTTATAGACAAATGTATGCTTTATATTGACGGCGCCGCTACTAGAAATTCTCCCGATAAACCCAGAACTGGACGATACTATACCATTGCTTATGAGAACGAATGTTGAAAGTTCGCGCCAGTCGCCGCAGTTCGTCGTCGCTCGTCTGACCAACTTCCATGTACCATCGAAGGCGCTCAGGCCGTTCACCTGCGGCGCACAACGGCCGTCCTTTGGCTCCGTCCCGCCGCCACAAACTAGCGGACAGACACGACCTCCTACCCCCTTCAGTCTATCTAACAATCCGCCGGTAGGTTCCAGCGACGCGAGTTTGATGTCCTCCCGATTGGCATAGTCCTGAAGCGCTCTGCGGCTGCCGGCCCCCCATTTTCCATCAGCCCGGCCTTCAAGACATCCTATACGGGAGAGTTCCGTTTGGGTTGCGCGCGCAAGTTCGCTGGCGTCTGTGGTAGTTGCCGGCGGCTGCGTCAGCGGGTCGGCCCGTTCAACGCTTGCGACTTCTGCCGCCTTGGTATCGTCGTTTGCCTTCGTCGCGCGCTCCGTCTCCGGCAGATGCGCTATCTGCCCTTCCGCCTCGATGCGCTTGTCGATGGCTTCAATTTTCAACTTCGCAAGGGCTGCAAAAGCGCCTGTCGGAAATTGCTGCAGATACGCCTCGAAGAAGCTCTTGTCAGTCGAGTCCTTGATGGTTGCCCAATATGCAAGTTCAACCGCATTGTCCGGCGCAGTTGATTGTGGCGTGGGGGCAGATACCGCCTTCGGTTGCTCCGTGGCGAGAGGCTTCAATACGATCTCGCCCGTGAGCGAGGAGTTTTCCCACGGCACTTGCTTGCCGTCCGTCGCAGCTAGCACATCGCGGCGCACATCAATGAGGTCGCGCGTGATATCCTGCCCCGGCGTACCGAGGTGCGCGAGCAGTGCGGTCGTGAACGGAGAATTCCGACCTGCGCCGTCCATCGCCACGTTTCCTGGTTGCGTTGCGAATGCGATGAGTGAACCAACGCCGCTGCCAAGTCTGGCCAGACCCCGACCCACGGAACCTGAGCGCGTCCCCATCGAGCGGGAAAGCTTCTCGGCGAACGGATTGTCCCGGCAGGCATCTAGGAAGATGAGGTTGACCTTGGTGCTGCGTTCCATCGCTGAAAGTACGAGGTCCATCGGAAGGGCCTCGAAGTCGAGGTCATTGTAGCCGGACAACTGGGCGTCCACCGGGACCATGTAGTTGTTGCCATTCACCTGCAGGCCATGCCCGGCATAGAAGAACAGCGCCATGTCAGCACCGTCGAGCTTTTCCAGGAAGTCGCGTACCGTGCGACGCATTCCAGCAAGGTCGAGGTCCTGGTCGCTCACGACTTGGAAGCCAAGGCTTTCAAGCTTGGCAGTCATGTCGGAAGAATCGTTCTTCGGATTGGCGAGTTGGACGGCGTGCTGGTAGGCCGAATTGCCAATCACCAACGCAACGCGTTTCTCGGCGATTGCTTGTCCCGAAACAGCCGCAAACAATAGAACCAAGAAAATGAAAACGCTGCGCATGGCAGAAAACGGCTCCCGAGGGAACTGTAGCAGACGCTAATGCAACCGAGAAGAGCCCTGGCCTGCGGGTTGCGGACGAGTCGGGCCCGCGACTCCATATGGTCATTGGCGGACGTTGTAGCTGCTGCCGGGCTGTGCATGCCCTGCGTGCTGTCGCGAACGGGCGAGCATTTGCTTGATGCGCCTGAAGGGGTATGCTCCTCACGAGCGGCGCTTCACTGGGCTTGAGGGTCTACTTCTGCGTGCGGACATTTGGCCGGATCGTCAGCCTAGAGCGGGGTGGGATCGCCGCATCACTCGGCTATCTGGTTCTGCTGGCCCTCGCGACCGCTCTCGTGTCACCGCCGTTGGAGAATATCCTGCGGGACGTGATGATGGTGTCGATCTCGCCGTTCACCCGTCCTCCACCCAACATCGTGATGGTCTCAATAACAGAACAGACTCTCGCGGATTTTCCATACCGCTCACCGCTGGATCGTGGCTTCTTGGCCGACGTCGTGGCACGGATCGAGACTGCCCGCCCTCGCGCCATCGGCATCGACCTTCTGTTCGACCAGGCAACAGAGCCGGAAAAGGATGCCCGCCTCGAAGCTCTGATCAAAACCGCCAGCGTGCCTGTGGTGATCGCCTCGGCTTCGCGCATGGACGGCCTTACTCAGAAGCAGTTCGACTATCTCAACGCGTTCGCTCCGTCGGCAAAGCGGGGCCTTGCCGCATTATCGCATGACAATCTTGACGGCGTTGTCCGTGGAGCTTTTCCCGGCCGAGAAGCCGAAGGCGGCTGGACGCTAAGCTTTCCCGCCGCGATCGCAGCGGCAACCGGCATAGCCCGCGGCCACCGGCCGGAGGAGATGATCTACTACCGAACGGCGGGCGGCTTGCCCTTCAAGTTTCCAGCCTATCCGGCACAAGCCGTTGCCCTGGCACCGCTCGGCTGGTTCGAGGGAAAATATGTTCTGATCGGCGCGGACCTGCAGCAAATAGATCATCATCCGACACCATTCGCGTTGTTGAACGGCGCGGAAATCGGTGTTCTCCCTGGCGTCGCCATCCACGCACATTCGCTGGCCAGACTTATTTCCGGGGACAGGATAACGACTCCCTGGCCGGCAGCGGGCTACGCGCCGATGTTCGTTGTCGGGCTGTTTTGCTTGTGGATCGCATGGCGACCCATGCCGGTGGCTCTCAAACCTCTTGCGATCGCCGGTGCGCTGCTGCTGGCGTGGATCGGTGAGGCGTTGGCCTTCGCACGGTTCGCAATCCTCTTTCCGATGGTCGCACCTGCATTCCTTGTGCTCGGGCTGTCCGCCTTCGTTGGGTTCCTAGCGTGGAGACGGGACGCCAAGGCACGCCAGTTCATTCAGAGCGCCTTCTCGAAATATGTCAGTCCGGCTGTCGTCACAGCCATCGTCAAGGAGCCCGCCGCGCTCAGTCTCGGTGGCGCGAGGCGTGTGGTCACCTGCGTCTTCACTGATGTCGAGGGCTTCACGTCTCTCAGCGAAAAGCTCGCTCCGGAGGTGCTCGCAGACATGTTGAATCAGTATCTGGGCGGACTCTGCGAGTTGTTCGTCGAGCATGGGGCGACCATCGACAAAATCATCGGCGACGCAGTGGTCGGGTTCTTTGGTGCGCCAGCCGCACAAAATGACCAAGCGGAGCGTGCGGTGGCCCTGACCTTGGCCGTGCAGGATCTGGCGGAGCGGCTGCCGGAAAGATTGGCGGGACGCGGCCATATCTTCGGCGCTACCCGCATCGGCATTCATGGCGGGCCGGCGATCGTAGGCAACTTTGGGGGAGATCGGTTCTTCAACTACACGGCTATTGGAGACACGGTAAACACGGCAGCCCGGCTGGAGGGAGCAAATAAGTTCATTGGCACCAGAAATTGCATAAGCTCGGAAGTTGCAAGAAAAACGACGCGCTTCCTGCTCCGTCCGACTGGAGTTCTGTACCTCAAGGGCAAGGGCGAAGGCATTGAGGCCTTCGAGGCATTGAACCATACGCCACAAAACACGCTACTTTGCGAGGAGTATTCAAAGGCCTATGCGCTACTCGCCGCCAACGACAAGCGCGCGACAGCGCTGTTTGAGTTGTTGGTCACAAACTACCCGCGAGACGGCTTGATCGCTTTTCACCATGGCCGTCTTGCAAGCGGATGCTTCGGAGCAGACATTCATCTTGCCGAGAAATAGGAGGAGCATCGTGACATGAGCATCATGCGTCCGACCTCGCAAAGCGCCTCGCTGGTGTTCGTTACGGCCATGGCGGCCGTGCTCGTCACGGCGCAACACGCGGCAGCCGGCAGCCAGTATGTAGTCCTTTCGGCCGAGCCGGCGGCTGATGAATTGCCGCCAGGCAAGCTTTTCATGCCAAGCGACGTTATCAACGTTCCAGCTGGTACAGTGGTAACCCTGCTCGGCGAGGATGGCAGCGTCAACCCGATTTCGGGTCCGGGAGCCTTCGTGGTCACTGAAGATGCTTTGACGTCCGGCAGTTCACAGCGGACCACCGATGCCCAGGCGGGACCTTCAAAACTTGCCCTTATAGCCGGCCTTCTGGCCAATGAGCGGCAGAGAACTGAGTCGATCGGCGGGTCGCGCACCACCGCCGACCAAACAATGCCGAGTGGGCTCGATGATCCCTGGGCAGTTTCCATCGACGAATCCGCTCCTGGTTGCATCCGGAATGGCGAGATGGTTCTGGCGCGTCAGGGAATTAGTAACAGCGCGGTGTTCTCGGTTCGCCTCGGCGATGGAGAGCCATTGAACGGCCTGGTCTGGAGCGCCGGCAGGCCCACCTACTCGCTTCCGGACCCCATCCCTCCCGAGGTAAAGGCTCTTACCGTCGAGACCAACAAGACATCGGCGTCGATCGAAATTAAGGTATTGCCGGAGAGCGCCGGTACAGGAAATCCACTCGACGTGCTTGGATGGATGGTGAGCAGCGGTTGCAAACGCCAAGCGTTGGCCTTTGTGCGTCAACTGGTAATAAAACCTCGATAGGTTATCAGCCGCACGGCGTGCCGCGACTGAGCTGGCTGGGCGACTGGCCGACGCGTATCGCGACGCGATCATCCCCGGTCTGCAGCGTTCGCTCGGTGGTACTGCCCAAGCGGCGACAACCCTAGTCAACCCTGATATATTCTGGCGTCGCATCGCCCGGAGGACAAATCGTGCGCGCACTTGTGGCCATGTTTTTGTTACTTTCGAGCTCGCCATGCTTTGCCGACAAACACCCTGCCGGGTTCAGCAACCACAAGTTCAATGGCCCCCATCAACCAAAGACCACGGGCGGAGTGACGACCTTTCAAGTATTCGATCAACAGTGCAGCACGAGGGACTATGCAGACGGTCGCGGCGAGAATGACTGCCACAATGGAAACGTACGCTCTGCCCTTTTCGGTGGGGATTATCGACTGGGGCAGGCAATTGAATATCGGTTCGACGTGTGGGTAGACCCGTCGCTAAGTTACAAGGGATTTTACAACGGGCATGCGGTCGGATTTCTGCCTGGCGCCCATGATAGCCGACTTCGCATTGCGAGTTGGGAGGGCAATCTGCTCCACAACTTTCTCTTCATGCTAAAATTGGATAAAGTTGATGGCATCACCTTTCTGGGCAAGCAATGCCAGTCCCCGGAACATTTCGGTGAGTGGGTAGCATTTTCAATGAAGGTTCGATGGGCAAAGGACCAGAAAGGATGGATCAAGGTTCGCTGCGATGACAACGTCATCTACAGCTCCGAAGGAGCCGCCACCAACCAAGCGCCACATTGCTACATCACGAACCAATGCGAGCCAGGTGTTCCCAAGAACCCTAAGACGCTCACTTTCATACTTGGGCCCGTCATGGCGGGGTTTGGACCGGAGTGGAAAATGTACGGGCAACCCTCGCAATTCACACCTATCCAGTCTGACGGCATTACCATCATGATGCGTAATATTTCAGTGAGGCCCGTTGCCAAGCCATGACCGGAGACTGAGGAACCCTTTCGGTGCGTTTCACCTGCCGTGCACAGACTGCGTTCTGGATTCTAGCAGCCAGCGCGATCCGCGCGGGCAGTTTTTCTGATGCCGCGACGTCAGAAAAACGGAGAAGGTTAGTTTCCAGCGCCCTTCCCTCTACCACCTTCAAATTCGAAACAATTCTCTGCCGAATTGCTGTGGCCGCTGAAGCCCAGCAACTGCGCGGTGTACAGCGGAAAGCTTGGGAGTGCGGGAGGCGCGTTCTCGCCAATATGCTCTCCGAATGCCCCAAAAAAATCCCCAGCTTTTGACGCGGGCAATTTCAATAGCTTAGCGGCGGGCCACTTGTGGCGAGTTTGTGTGTCGGTCGGTTCTCCAACCAATACTTGCAACTACGCTCTCTATCCCGAGGTCCGCTTTGCGGCAGAAGCGACCACCGAATGTGTTTTCGAACGACCGAAATAGGGCCGGAGAACGAACCCGCTGCGCGGGATGGGCGCGCGCGGTGAGGTAGAGGTCACGATCCGGTTGCCGCGCCCGCA
>NZ_JBVVQD010000043.1:0-40302 GCF_055811755.1 Mesorhizobium sp. WSM4840 | reverse complement strand
CAAAGGCATGGCCCGCGCGTGTGATCGTCACCGATGTCGGAAGGTCCTGGTGACGGGCAGTCTGAAGATGTTTCCTTCGACAACATCAACCATCACCATCTGATGGATCGGCTACGCCAGCGCGTAGCGGACCGGCGGGTGACACGGTTGGTCGGGCAATTCCTGAAGGCCGGAGTACTATCGGAGGAACAGTTCCTTCGCACCGAGGTCGGAACCCCTCAAGGCGGGATCATCTCGCCACTGCTCGCTAATATCGCGCTCAGCGCAATCGAAGAGCGGTACGAACGGTGGACCTACCACCGCACCAAGACCCAAGCTCGTCGTAAGAGCAATGGGGTGAAGGCAGCAAAGAGTGCACGGGACACCGATCGAATCGCCGGTCGATGTGTGTTCTTACCCGTGCGCTATGCCGATGACTTCGTGGTCCTGGTCTCGGGAACGCGGGAGGATGCTATCGCAGAGAAATCGGCGCTGGCGGAATACCTGCACCGGACCATGGGTCTCGAGCTGTCGCCGGAGAAGACGAAAGTGACGGCCATGACGGAAGGGTTCGAGTTCCTCGGATTCCGCTTCGGCATGCATTGGGATAGGCGCTATGGCTACGGCCCACGCGTCGAAATCCCCAAGGCGAAAGCCGCCAACCTACGTCGAAAAGTCAAGCAACTGACAAAGCGTCATAGTATCTCCGTCAGTCTTGGCGATAAGCTTCGGGAGATCAATCCCATCCTGCGCGGATGGGCGAACTACTACCGCTACTGTGTGGGTGCAGGCCGTGTATTCGTCAACCTTGACTGGTATATTGGTCTGCGTCTGTACTGCTGGCTGCGTAAGAAACGCCCTAAAGCAGGGGTGCGAGAACTGTGGGGCTCCAAACAGCCCAGCAGTCGCTGCCCCACAAGACGGCTCTGGCGTGACGGCCCTGTTGAGCAATACCTACTTGGCTGGACACACGTTGGCCGGTACCGACTAGCATGGATGGGAACGCCTGACTTTGCCATGTCTTCTGGAGAGCCGGATGCGTAACGAAAGGCGCACGTCCGGTTCGGCGAGAGGCGATGTGAAACCTGCCGTCGAAAGGCGGCAAGGCGCGCATCGCCTACTCTACCCACCTACCTGAAGGTGCGTCGCGGCGGGCGCATCGTCTCGGTCGCCGTCATCATCGCTGTCGGCGTCAACGCGGACGGCCGGCGCGAGGTGCTGGGCATGGAGGTCGGCACGTCTGAGGCCGAGCCGATCTGGACGGAGTTTTTGCGCAAGCTGACCCGCCGTGGCCTGCGCGGCGTCAAGCTCGTCGTCTCCGATGCCCATGAAGGCATCAAGGCGGCCGTCACCAAGGTGCTGTGCGCGACATGGCAGAGGTGCCGCGTCCACTTCATGAGGAACGTGCTGGCCCATGCCGGCAAGAGCGGGCGCCGCGTCGTCTCCGCTTTCATCGCCACCGCCTTCGCCCAGGAAACGCCCGAGGCCGCAAGCACGCAATGGCGCGCCGTCGCCGACCAGATCCGGCCGAAGGTGCCGAAGCTGGCGACAATCATGGACGACGCCGAGCCCGACGTGCTTGCCTACATGACTTTCCCCAAGGAGCACCGCGCCAAGCTGCATTCGACGGATGACATCGACAAGCCTGATTTCGGCTTTTTCGACTCCTGGCGTTTCTTTGTTCGGCTTCAGGTGAGCCTGTTTCTTCGTCCCGGCCCACAGGATTTTCCGTGCGAGCGTGTCGAGACGCAGTCAAGGCTGGCCGGTGCGGTGGCGCCACGGCCGGCTGCGAGGTTTCCAGGCCACGCCTTGACTGCGTCGAGCACGGCGCCAGTCTGGAGCGGACCGAGACGGCGGTCGTGCCGGCACATTCCCTATGCTATATTTGTCCGGCACGGACGACCACGTGGCAAAGAGTGGTGTAGGGGATGAGAGTGCCGCCACGCAGCCTTATAGTCGTTCCTCCTTTGTGGCGTCCGTGCGCCGCTTCGGCCCGCGTGGCCGCCAATGCCGAACTATCAGCTCGTAGGCACGCTCGGCATTCTCGGCCGCGGCCTTCTCGCTGTTTCGCAACTCCTTCACGTTGTAGGCGTAAGCCGAACCGCGGCGACCGACACCACGCTCGCCCGGCGCGCCAGCCTTAAGAGCGAGCTGCCTCTGCTTTGCCGCCACCAGCGCCGGGCGAGCCCAGAAGTAGTCCTGCTCCTTTGTCAGCAGATGCCAGATCAACACCGCGAGCTTGCGGGCGACCGCCACGGCTGCGACCTGATGGCCACGCTTGTTGCGGATGCGCAGGAAGAAGGCCCTGAGCGGTCCGGGCGCCTTCGCCGCCGCCCAGGCGGCCTCGACCAGCATGGCGCGGGCATGGGAACGCCCATGTTTGCTGATCCGGCCATATTGCGCCAAGCCAAGACCGGATTGGCGCACACGCGGATTGAGGCCGAAGTAGCTCACCAGCCTCTGCGGCTCGCGGAACCGCCGGATGTCGCCGACGGCGGCGATGATACCGCTCGCGACGATGGCATTGACGCCGGTGATCGTCTGAAGCCGCCGGACTTGCACATCATCAACTGCTTCCCGGGCGATGTCGCGATCGAGGTCAGCCAAATCCTCGGCCAGGCGATCGATCTCGCGGATGTGGCGGGCGATAGCGGCCCGCTCGTCGTCGGGAAGCACCTGCTGCTCGAGCCAGGCGCGACCCCGACGGTTGAACAGATCGGCATGCGGGCACTTCGGCACGAGGTGCGCCTGCAGGATGCCATGCACCTCGTTCTTCACGCGCGTGCGATGCCGCACGACCTGATTGCGCCGCGCGACGAGGCGGCGAAGCCGCTCAGTCCGCTCATCGGGAACCCAGACCTCCGGCAGAAAGCCGCTGGCATGGAGCTGCGCCAGAACGCCGGCATCGATCTTGTCGGTCTTGATCCTGGCATGGGCGATCGCCTTCACCTGCATCGGGTTGGCGACAATCACCCGGCCGACATAGGGCGACAGAACCCGCACCACCGCCATGGCGTTGCCCGTAGCCTCGACGACAACCTCATCCGTCCGTCGCAAACTGCGGCCGAACCCTTCCAGTCCCGAGCGGGTCATGTCGACCCGTCCGTGATGGCGCAGCCGGCCGTCTTCCCAAACCACCACCTCCGCAAAGGTGCGGTGGATGTCCATTCCAATCACACGTCTCATCGGCTCCCTCTCCTCAAACAGTCGGGAGCGGCGGGCGACGCGACACCTACGGATCCGCGCTCTCGGCGCAACCGGGCAGGTCGCAGGGGCGGCCAGCTACTAACGCGAGCTCGCAGCTCATCGAATACATCGGCCTGCCCGCACTTGGCGTGCTCCCGGTGCCCCTGTCCCGGATGGTCGCACCATACGCCGAAAATCGCTCATCTCCAGCGGGGATCGGATGGCACCGTCATGATCATACCGGTTACCAACCCGATCGAGCGCCTCAACGGCGAGATCAAGCGGCGCACCGAGGTCATCGGCATCTTCCCAAATGATGACGCCATCGTCCGCCTGGTTGGCGCGATCTTGCTCGAACAGAACGACGAATGGGCCGTGCAGCGCGCCAGATACATGACGCTGGAAACCATCAGCCAAATGAGCGATGATCCTCTCATCAGCCTGCCAGCCGTGGCACGCTGATCAGCCCGGCCCCATGCCGGAGAGCGCGGCGACCAAGCCGTCAGCTACACCACTCCCTGGGACACGATCTCTTGGACCAGAACACGGGTGCGGGAGGGAGAACTAAAGCTGCCGGAAAATCCGACGATCGCGGGGATGATCATTCGGTTCTGTCCCTCTCCTTGAATACGGGCCGCATTGCGACAATGGGAACAGATTAGTAATTTCTATAAAACCTATTAGAAAGAAGATTTCGTATTTTCCTTTGCTTGTAAATTCCTTTTCTCCGCTTGTGGCGCTGAAATGGGCAGATCAGTCCACCACCAGCTGTCCGTCGCTGTCTGAAAAGATGCCGGCCGGAATGTTCGAGCATTGGAAGCAAGCATCCCTGCCGCCGGAATTGGGGCAACATATTCGAAAATGCCTTGGCCAAGTGCCGATCGGATACGACTGGAGCTTCCCGAACCGGGATGCAGTGATCGCACCGCTCTGCGAGCAAATGGTTGAGCATGAGCGAAAGTGGGCCGCGAGCGACCCTTCCGCGCCAAGAACCAATGTGTCGCATTGTGGCCGCAATCAGTCCGTCGGCTTTGCGCGTCAGATCACCGAAAGCCGACCATCTGCGAAGTGGTCAGTCTAGCGATTCATCACGAGATAATCGTCGCGAACGATTGTTAGCCAATTGAGCTGCAGAGGGCGCTTGAGTTTAGGTGCGGTGTGACGAAATGGCCGGATGGCTATACATCATGGAAGACTGCTGAGGCGAAGCTAGGTGTTCTCGTTAACGACCTCTTTCTGCCGTTTGGATCCGCGGCTAACGCTATGCAGAGGTATATCCGGCGGGCCATGTTTCAGCACTGGCGACGCCGTGTTTCAGGTGCAATTCGGCGGGATGCACTAATGGCCAAATACCGGGGCTGGTACGTGGCTATTGTCACCGAACATCAGACTTCGGAGAAGAATTATACCGAGCAGGACGGTTCCTTCGTCGTCGTCATGGAGACGGAAGGCGGAAGGCAAGCGGGTGACCGTTCCGCCGACTTCAGCGCATCAGCCGGGGTTTGAGCATGAGGACCATCGGTCGCTCGAAGACCTGATAGTGTTCGATTATACCACCGTTCGGCTTGAACTGGAGAGCGCATCATCTCGATCTATCGACTATCGCGTGGTCAGATACGTCTGTTAGTTGCGATCAGACCGGATCAGGAGCGGATAGACTTCAGGGATGGTCCAGAGCGACAACGCCCCCTTTTGGCCCTGCCACTCCTGCCCTACCTTGGTGAATCCTGACCGCTGAAGGTTGTTCCTCATGGCGTAGCTGTCGGTCGTGGCAAAGGCAGGTTCGCGGATCTCCCTCGCGATGGCGTCGACGAGGCCGCCAGAGAGCTGTTTGCCCTGCATGTCTCCGGCGATCACAACATAACCCAGCTCCGGCGCGGTCTCGTAGCCGGCGATCGGAACCCCGGCAGCGGCGAACTTAGCCGCCCGATACCCTGGGCTGGGACTCTTCAACGCGGCGACACCAACGATGCGCTCGGTCGCTTTGACGCGAAGCAGCGCTATCTTCCGCGTCCGTTTCAGTCGCGCAACAATTTCATCCAGCGTGCCTTCGACGGCGCCTCCCTCTTCCACGAGCTGAGTCACCGAGAGCCGATTATCCGAGTTGAGGTCGCCGAAGACGCCGGACCAGATGTAGGTTTCGTTTTCAACCATAGGAATTGCTCGACTAAAGAGGGGTGACCCGGCCTTGCGTGTGGCGCCTCATTTAGGCTTTGGCTTGTAGTAAATTGCATCGAGCATAGCTACTCGCGCATCCCACAACTCCATGTCCCATCCCGTCGGGCGAGAGGTGTTGTACCACGGCGCCTGTTGAATCGGCTCGATCACCCGCTCCCAGTAGTTTTCGAGCTTGATCGTGGTTGGCGCAAACGCAAGCGCGGCGGCGAGACCTGCTGTATTGCCACCATTCACGCAGACGAAGAAGTCGGGGCGTTTCATCGCGAGGAGCCGGGTTGCCGGAGCAAGCCGCGCTGTTCGCGAGGATCCCGCGAAGGCAGCCGTGAATGCCGCGACGTAGTCGTTGAACTGCGCCTCGGTAACGTCCCCACGCTTCGGGATTGCGTCGAGCGCTGCAGCCAGCGCCTGGTCTTCCAAGCCGATCAGCTTGGCAAAAGTACCCGCACCACCCATTGATCCGAACCAACCCCAATCCAGACCGTCAAGGCCCGCACCTTCAGCTTCTACACGGCCGAGGACGCCCGCGACGCCCTTCGCTTCGGCGGCCGACAGGTTGGCGAACGAGGGAGTCTTAGAGAAGATCTGCTGGATCGCGCGGACCAGTTTCATACGCTTTCCATAGTCGTGATGCAGGTCATGCCGGGCGAATCTGGCAAACTCCTTCCACGGCATAATGCCGAGCGGCGAATTGAATCGTGTCCAGTGCTTCCCTTCACCCGGCAGCACTGGATTTTTGGGCCTTGGCGTGCCCCAGGCGGCCCTAGATTGGCGGCGATAGCTGTCAGCTAATGGCTGGGTGATCGGGAGGCACAAAGGCCTGTAGCGATCGAGCTGGTTCCTGACTTGCTCAAAAATAAGATCGTCAACGGCACCTTTGACGTGGACGCCTGCCTCCAGGTTTGGCCCAAGGCCACCCTTGGTGAAGTTGGCGCTGCCGACGATTGCCTCAGCCTTAGTGCCGGACTGGAAATAGAAGATCTTGGGGTGGAAGCAACCCGGGCGGTTCTTCGCAACGAATGCGTTCGGAATGTCGACGAGACGGTCGATGAGATCAGGATCCGTCGCGGAGAAGTCCACGCCTAAAAGGACCGATTCAAATTTGGCTCTGTTCGCGAGAAGCGTGTCGGCCACCGACATGATGCCACCCCAGGCGACCGCGATAGAAATCCGATCATGCTTCTGGATGAGCGCCGAGAGACGGCGCGCGGTCGATTTCGCGTCCACTAATGATATTTGCATTACCCGCCTTTGCCCCCTTTGGTACTTTGGACGTGCTCAGCTCAATATCAGATCGGCGTACGATCTCATCATCAAGGCCACGCGAAGAACAACTAAAGAAAGCGCCCGCTGCGCGGTTGGATCGCCCGCCATCTCCGGCGAAAATCGATGTCCGCTTTCTAGGCCAGTGAACAAACACCCCGAACGACCGGGATGAGGCGCTGTGCTCCGCTATCGCGACCGACGACTACGCGGAAGCCCGGGTCAAATCCGCTAGCGCAGCGCCTTTAAGCTTCCGCGATATCCTTTTCCAACGAGTCGGCCCGAAGATTGGGCACCTGGCCCACTCAGCAACTGAGCTGCACGTTAGGACGTTGAAGACCAACGTCTGAGCCGGACTGGGTGCGCCTGGCAAATGCGTCATTGATTCGCGCCGAAAATCGCACCCAAACTCTAATTCTTGGAGCAAGGTTTTTCTACGCCGCCGAAGCATGCGGATTTCAACCGTCGCATGCTCTCAAAGTACTTTTCGAGACGCCGCACGGATTCCGGAAAGCAGCCGTCAGGACCGGGCCAAAGTTCATCGTCCTTTCCGTGGGGCCAGTCTGGCGGCATGGTATCGTTGGCGGCGTTCCAAAGTACCATCGAACAGTAGTCGTCGCGCGTCTTTGGAAGATCGTGGCACTTCATGCAGGCGCCGCCCTGGCCGGTTGACTCCACCGGGGGCGGGTTGATCCAGTCCACGAGCGGATGGCCGAACCTGACGAATACGAATTGATCTTTCTTCGTCGGGCGCGCATGGAGATTGAGGATTTCGCCCAGGCGCATTCTTGGATGCACTATAAGGGGATTGTCTCCAAGATGGCAAAAACTACAATCATCGTAATAATCCGCCGGATGTGCAAGTTTATTGAAGTTTGTCGCAAGCATCATTGCCTCACCGATACGATACTTGCTCCCATCTTTCCCATAAACAATATTGTCAAAGAAGCAGGCGTTTTCGCGGTCCGCATCCATGCAGATTGTTCCAATCAGCGGGAGAGGCTGATTTCCGTGCGTGTCCGGGTGCGCCTCGCGCAGCAGCGTCACGCATGTGCCCTCACCGCCCGCGTCGTATTTCCACAGCGTCAGTTTCTTATTGATGTCCTTGCCGAAGAAGTATTTGCCAGCGTCGGCCGCCAGATCGAAGGGCGCGGACCAGTGCCCTCCGCTGGCTATCGCGTCCGGCACGGGGACACCCGCTTTCCGGCAGTTGTCAAGATATTGCGAGACGTAGGGCGCATGTCCGTCCTGCTTGGGCGTCAACCAGCCGTTCGCGGCCAGCACGTCCCTGGCTCCACCGCGTTCGATGATCGCGTTGACGTCGTCTTCTCCGATTTGGCTCAGAAGACGGCGCGCGATGCGGCTTTGTCCGTCCACCGTGCGATCGGACGAGATCGCGGCCGCGAGTTCGATCAGGATTACATCGCGTTCCGCCGGTCGCGGGACAGCGCTGGCGGGCTGCAATTGCTGGCTCTGTTGCAGATATCTTTCCCGCTCGGCATCCGGCAGCCCATGCTCGGCGCAGCCGCGCACCCTCGCCATCGCCGGCCCGAGCGTATCCGGCGTTACCTTAACCTCTTGCCCTGTCGCCAAGTCGTACACAATTCCGTAGGCGGCCCCGTACGCGCAGGCGCCCCCGTCTCTGCCAGCAGCCGACGTGGGTCGGAGATGCCAGACGATCGGGAGGGTGAAGAGCGCGAGCATCGTCGCCGCGCCCGCCGTAAGCAGTCCACGCCTGTCCATCTTCAAATCCCCATCCTGGCGATCAGCTCGGAAAAGAAACGGGTCTGAGGGAACGCCGTCTCGCGACGACTCTCCCGCCGCGCTATCCCCGGCAGTGCCTCGAGAAGCAGCAGGGCGTCGCGACCCTTGAGTCCCGCGCCATTAGCCGCGATCCAGCGCCTGATCCTTTGCGCGCGACCGGGGTCGACGCCGGCGGCCGACAGAAGGCTGGGCCACGTTCGTGACTTGAAGAACATCGCTCTAGCCTGGCGGACGATCTCGCCCCGCAGCGGAGTTGACAACTCCCCGGCCGAGTACATGCGGGCAACGGCGTCTTCCACGTCGACCAGCGCGACGCTGAGGGGGACGTAACCTAGCTCCCGCGGGCCATGGATCAGCGCGACATCGGCATCGGCGCTTCGCCTTCCGCTGAGGTAATCCTCGAACACCTGCCCGATGCCTATCATGCCGAACGCCGCGCACTCAGCCCCCCGGATGGCTCCCATGCTGGCAGCTCCGAGCAGGGCGCAGCCGCAATCCAAGGCAAACATGATTTCCTTGTGCCAGACAGCCGGACCCGACTCGAACGTTCCGTCGATGAGGCCAATAGCTTTGCGGCCCTGCCTGGCTGCCCGCAGCAAGTCACCGCAGCCCGCGGGCGGCGCGAGCTCGAAGTCGCCGTCAGGCAATTGAAGGCCGTGCAGACTGGGTCCGGCGAAGACGATAGGCCTCATGAATGCATCCATCTACGCAGCAGCTTGTCGCCGGCGCGACCGGCACGGGCGGCGCCGGTCACGGCCTCGAAGGCGACAAGGTCGTCGGCCAGGATCCGCACGACTTCGAAGCCGTGGCTGAAACCCCCGAGAGGGAAGGCATAGACATCGCCGATGCCCGCCGCGAATACTGCCGCGAGTAGCATGGCAAGGTCATCCGCGCCGGCCTCGCGAACCTCACCTTCAGGCGGCTCGTCGCAGAACCGGTGGCCGCCGAAGAGAGCCTCGGTCCCCGGCTTCAGCTGCCGGTGATACTCTTCGGCATAGAGGTCATCACGTGCCCCGGAGATAAAGGTCAGCCGGCTTTGCACGGCCTCGAGCAGGGCTGCGAGTGCCGCGTCCTCCACAGTCGACCTGCAGGCGGATCCGCAGAAATACGTGAGCTCGGCCTGGTCCTTATGCCGAGGCTTCAGTGCGGCCATCACAACCGGCATGGCGATGTCGTCAGTGGCGTCGACGAATCGTGCCTCGACACCCTGTTCCGCTAGCTTGTTGATCGCCCAGTCGAGTTCCTTGGCGCGGTGCCGGTTGAAGGTTATGTCCCGGCACACCGTCCGCGCGCCGGCGGCAAGCGGGCCGAAAATGGCATCCTCCTCGACCAGTTCCCGCAGCCCGTGCAAGATGGCGCTCGCCAGGTCGCCCCCCGCAGCGAGGCCGAGGGAAGACATGCGAAAGTGGCGCGCATTCCACGGCCCCGAGACAACCATGTCCATTCCGACGAGCTCATAGGGTGCAAAGACCGTCTCGCCCGTCCTCAGCGACAAGCCCATCACCCAGGCCAGCTCCGCCTCCCGCGGCAGGTGGCGCGCAGCGCAGCGTGCCTGCCGCTCGAGCGGTATGCTTCGCAGCCCGCGCCGAGCGACAGCGGCCGGTGTAGCGACGAAGTTGACGATGAGCGATGCCTCCTCGGCTATGGCCTGCTCGGCGCTCTCCATCACCGCCGACAGCCAGGCGCCCTCCTCGGTAACGCCCTTGCCGTTGGCCACGCACAGCGAGCGCGAGGCTGGTCGAGTCGCGAACCAGACCGGAATGCCGATCTGGTCAAGGCCGGTGAGATCCCCGACGCGTGTGATCCCGAGCCGCGGTATCTCCGGCTCGAGCAGCGCGCGCGACAGCCTGTTGCAGGCAATCGGATGACCCCGTAGCAAATCGGCATGAAGCGTCCGCAGCGCGGCAAACGCTGCGGCCACGTCGGGCGCCTGCCTGATCATTAGTTCAGGGCTGCCACGGGTCCAGGGGCTCGATCTCGGCCGGTCCGAGATTGCCGATATGGAATTTCTCCGGCTTGGTTGTGTTGACGGCCAGATAGTCGGCTATTCTTGAGGCCGGCTGCGTGTTGCGGCCCTTCGCCGCGATCTCGGCGGGATCGACATCCAGTGCGATGCAGAAATCCACGTCACACACATTGCCCCCGTTTCCGATGATCCTGCCGATGGTCTTGGCGTTATCGACCTCGGCCAGCGCCGCCGCCTCCTGATCCAGCGAAAAAGCGCCGTGGTTGTTCCCCATCTGACTCAGTCTCTGCTTGAGCTGGACGACTTCGACCCCGCGCAAATGCGGCACCAGATCCTTGACTACCGCCGCCATCGAGACGATAGGCATCTGTCCGCTCATATCGTTGTGCTGAGCGTCTTGGAGCTCTTCGGCGGAATAGTGAACAACCATCACCGGATGGGTGATGACGATGGTGAGACCGAGATCGCGATCGCCGATTATGAAGGCCCGCGATGGCTTCAGTCTTCCCACGCGTGCTTTTACCGCCGAAGACTTTTTGCCTCCGACATGTGCCTTTGTCCGCGGCGCTCTCTTGGCTGCCGCCCCCGAAGTTTTCTTGGATGCTGCCTGCGCAGCTTTCTTGGATGGCGCCTGCGAAGTTTTTTTGGATGCCGCCTGCGAAGTCTTCTTGGGTGACTTGGTCATTCCACTCCCCTTCCCTCTCTCACTTGACGCCTGCCAACCGCAGGCCCTCGATGAATGGCTGCAAATCCTGCTTGCTGCGGTGCGGTTGCAGGCGCGTCATGCTCTCGGCGCTCTCGCCGGGATACATCTCCATGAGGCGGCGGCCGTACTCGCGCGCTTCGACTTTGTTCCCCAACTGTCCATGGCACGAGGCCAGCAGTCGCAGGACGGATTCATCATTGTCCAATCGGCCGCACAGCTCGATGGCCTTGCAATAGTCGGCCTTGGAGAATGCGATGCTCGCTCCGGCCCACCAGTAATGGTCCGGCGGCGTAGGATTGAGATCGATGGCGCGCTCGTACATCCGCCATGCATCATTCGCGTCGCCGACGAAGCCCATTGCGTCGCTGTGGTCGAGCAGGATGTCGGCGGAGTTCGGATGCAGGTCCCGCGCCCGGTGAAACGATTGCTCCGACTGATTGAAGTCGTGTTGGTAAAGTGCGACCATGGCCTTGCGCCAGTGCCCGGAAGAGCTGTTCGGATCATACCGGATAGCGAGGTCAGCGAGTTCGCGCGCTTCCACGAGCAGCTTCGGATCATTTCCACCTAGCAGGAGCCATTCGAGATAGAGCGAGCAGGACACGCCGGAGTAGGCTTCGGCGAAGCGGCCGTCCTCCTTAATCGCGCTGGCATATGAGCGCCTTGCCCGCCGAACACTTCGCAAATCGCACGTCTTGAGCGCGGTTTGCGCTCTCAGAAAATGCAGATACGACGAGGCGTTCCCGGTCCGCTCCAGTTGCTTGAGCGAATCGCTTTCCACCGCGCTCGACAACTCGGATGCAATCCGTGCGACGAGCACCCGGCTGGAGTGGACAATCACGTCATCCCGCAGCGCGAAGTCGCCCGCCCACACGATTGCGCCCGAAGCGCTGTTTACGAGGCGGACACACAAGGTGCCGGGACCAGAGTCGGGTCGGACAAAGCTGCTGACGGTGTAATCCGCGCGCAATAGGCTGTTCTCCAGCAGGACACCGCCGTCATGCATGGCCTGAAAGCTGCTGTGGGGCGCGAGCGTCAGATGGCTCTTATATCGTGCCAGTTCGTTCGCGATGTCCTCGACAAGAGCGCGAAGGACATTGTCACGATTCGATGACCGTGAGACCCAATTTGGGGCAAGCAAGGCGACGCGCACCAAGCGTGTTCTGAGCTCGCTGACCTCGTTGGGCCGATCGGATGCCTGATCGATGACCCTTGCCGCTGCTTGCGCAAGCGAAGCGCGCGTATGCGGCACGGGACCGTCTTCGCCTTCCACATCCAGAACCGACGTCAGGAGCCCGTAGATCCGTCTTGCTTCTTCCGGCCTGCCGATCGCGCCGTAAGCCATGATCAATGCGCGGTAGGTCTCTTCCCGGGCGCTGTCGATGGAAAGGCTGTGCCGCTCGACGTCCCGAAGCAATTGCGGATCAGCGGTTCCGTAGCGGGTGAGCGCCTTAAGCGCGTCTTGAACAAGAGCGAAGTAACGCTCGCGCAAATAAGTGCCGGCTATGGCCAAGGCGTGGTCCGGTTGACTGGCCGCGGCGGCCAGGCCTTCCAGTAGGTCGCCCCGGTAAAGGGCCATGAGCTCCAACAGAGATTGATGCGGAAGCCCGTCGCCCAACTCGAGAAACCTGCAAACATCGATCTGACCGGCGGCGTTGGTCAGCCAGAGAGATTTGTCATCCACGGCAAGGATGATGCGCAGCTCGGGCATCGCTTTCAGCATGCGCAACAGCAGTTGGCGCATGTTGCCTAGGTTTGTGGCGGTGTCGGCGCTGTCCCAAATCTGCGCCGCGGCCTGAGCCCGCGTCAGTCTTTTGGCGGGAGCCAAACAGAGCAGCGCCAGCAGGCAGAACCCCCGCGACGGAAACACGCTCGACTCCTTTTGCGAAACGACCTCTGGACAGCCGAACAGCCGGATCGACGTGATGTCGGACTGTATTATCCCCATGCTGCTTACTCCAAGCATCTGATACTCGAACAAAACTTCTACTAAGGCAATACTTTACGCGACTTGGCGCGGCGCGGCGCACGCCACACAGCATGCCCTCACGCGCCGGGCCCGAGTCGCCACGCGCTTCTCGCCGACAATGTAACGGCCGTGTAACGCCTGTCGGACGATTCAGGATCGTCAGGCGACGAGTTGAATTCGCCGCCATCACAAAGAGCCCATCGACCCTGAGGCAAGCTCCGGCTTGGGTGAGAGATGTCGAAACGCCTATATCAACCCTCGTCCGCCGTTCCGGTCTGCGACTCGCGGCGATCGCCGCTGCCTGTTAGCCGGCGAGAATTTCTTGGCTTTCTCGCCGCGACGCCGGCCGTTCCGAGTCTGTCGGGCGCCTTTGCCGCGGATCGAGCCGACGATTCGAAGTTCGATCTCGCATTTGATCTCTCGGCGGATGGGCGCTATCTGCGCGTGGTTCGCGTTGATCCAGAGACCCGGCAACCCGCGCCTGGCCTGAAAACGCTCGACATGTCGGTCGACATGTTCGGTCAGAAAGCCTGGTTCGACATTGCGCCACCCGGGCCGAGCGCGAATAAGCGCAGGCTCTACATCCGAGACATCAGCTATGGCGACCTCGTCGGCAGGAAGATTGAACTGCGCATAGAGAATGCCGGCGGCTGGAAGCTTCGGATCCTGACGGACGTCTGGCTCGACAGCGATGGACACTCGCTGGAATATGAGACGGAAACCCCGGTGTCTCTCGACGACTTCATCGAGCAGAAAACCAACGCCACCGAAACTCTGTGGGCGTCGCGCGTCAACCAGACGTTCCGGCGCATGTTCGGAGGTCGGATCGACGCCGGTAACGGCAAGGAATCGATCCAGGTCGGGCTGACCGGCACATTCCATTGGCACTTGCGCACGATATCAAAGCCACTCAGCGCATTTGCAGGTCAAATCGCCGTCAAGGAGTTTTCGCTGGGCTGGCATGACGAGCCCGCGACAACCACCAGCGAGGCGACCGAAACTAGCCCGCATTTCGCTGGGATGGGCAGGACCGCCTCGGTCGCGGCCCTGCGGGCTGGCGACAGCTCGGAGCTGCATTTCCGTCTCTTGCATTCAAAGCCGGCGGTCGAGGGCGGATGGCAGCTCGAAATACGCCGCGGCCCCTCCCCTCTCCTACCCTCTGCTTTCCAGACCGTGTCGCGGATCGTCATCGGCGAATCGACAGCGGAATTCGCTCAGAAGAGCCTGCGCGTCGCAGGTCCGATTGACTTGAGGCAGATGGTGGCCACCGAGACCAGCGTCGCCATCCCCGGGAAGAAGGAGATCGTGCGGACGGTTATTTCCGCGGCAGGCGCGGTCGACATGGAGGAAGCTGGCGGCGGCGAAAAAGTCCCGGTACCGAGGAAGACCGAAATCACCACCGCCATTGGCCGCATCCTAGCGACCGGTGCGTTGGAGACGCTTGACGAGAGGGCGGCGGATGCCAAGGTCGAGGCGGGTGGCGGTGCCGCACCCGATCCCAAACAAGTGGCAGGTGACGATTTCGGCAAGGTCATCGTCGCCGCCAATGGCGACCGGGCAGGCGCTCCGGGCCAGTCCGTGTGGATCGTCGCGGACCGCGGCGCCAAGGCCACGGACCCGCAGAAGCTCCGCCGCTCGGCCGTCGACCTCAATCTGCTCGAGGTCGACACCGCCCTGCCCGACGTCAGTCACAGCCGATTGCGGTTCGAGCGGGCCGAACTGCGGCTGGCCTTTGCCGATGGACAGCCGCTCGACGGTCCAATAGCAGAAGCGCCGATCCCGGAAGCCTCCAGTTTCATCTGGCTGGGAGCGACAGCGGACGCCGCCAGGCGGGCAGCATTCGACCTGTCGCGCGCCTCACTCATCGCGGCGCGCGACTACGACCAGATGCGGCTTCGCTTCCGCTTCTCGGACATGGTCCTGGCCTTTACGCCGCTGCCAATCATCCTCCCGGCGCGTGAAGACTGTGGGGTGGTTGTCTCGCCGCGCCAAGAGCGCGCCGAGATGTCGGACGAGGAGCGGGGGGCGCTTCCAGAACCGGTGCGCGTGGACACGCGCCCGGTTCTGGTTGTCGAATTCGATCCACAGCACGTCATGGAAGAGGCAATCTTCCGGCCGGAACCTCCCCCGCTTCCTGAGGTCGACCTGAGCTCCGCGCAGCAGGCTGAGGCGGCCACCAAGACGCCAGAGCTGGCGCAGAGAGAGTTCATCCAGGAAGCAAAGAGGAGCAACGAGGCAAGCGTTCCCGGGCTGAAACCATTCGCTGATTTCTGCAAGCTGTTCGCGGAAAGCACGGAGACGGCTGGGCTCACTCCCGAGCAACGCGTCTATATCGGCCCCGACGGGCTGGACCCAGACGCATTCGAGATCGCCCGAAAACTGCAACTGCTGTCGATCAACGCAACGATCGCGAGTGCCGTCGAGCAGTTGATCCAGATCCAGGCCGTAGCGCAGATCGCCGCCATCCAAGCGGCGGAACAGGGTGCCGAGCCGCAACCCAAACCGTTGCCGAGCGATCCGGACCTACGGCTCGAGCTCGAGCGCAAGCTCGAATCGACGCTGCCCCTGTATTCGCTGTTCCGTTCCTTCCACCGCGACCTCCTGACCGGCAACTCCAAGATGATCGCGGCGGATCCAGCAAACGGGAACGCACTCGACGCGGAGTATTTTCACCCGGATAACCGCGTCGGGCTCTCGCCGGAGGATCTGCGGAGAGCGGACGCGCGCGATCGGGACGCGCGCGCGAAATTTGTCCTCTTTGCGGCCGGCCGCGACGAGATCCCGGACATCGTCGAGGCGCGGCTTTCCGGACCGACACGGCTCGCGTTCCGCCTCAACTGCCGGCCAGGACCTAGCGACAGCCACGATGCCAATGGACTACCGGCCTTTCCGGCCGCGACGCCGGACCAGCCAGGCGCCGCTGGACTGGCATTCGGCGCCATGCCGTTCACGTTTGCCGCACTCACCGACTGGTCGCATCACGAGCCGGCGGTCACGCGCCGCGCGGAGAAACTGTTCCGCGAGGCGCCGTCCGGCATCATGCAGCCGCTCGGCCAGCAGGCGGCCGATCTCGACGACCTTCGCATGCTGCGCCATCAAGGCCTGACAGCTGGTGAGGAGGTAACCGGCGCCCAGCGCATGAGCGAGATCCGCGCTTCGCTGGCGGACGGCCCCACAGCGCTTGAGACCGCCATCGAAATCCCATCGCGGCTGGTTTTGTCCACCGCACAGGACGCGGTCTGGCAATCGACCCGGCGCTTTGCGATCCCGCGCGCCAATTCCGAGTTCACCAATCCGCCGGCCGTGCTCGAGCACGGCGAGACGCCGACAGAGCTCGGCGCACCAGCCTCTTCGCACAGCCGCGACCTATGGACCGCGCGCCTGCTGATCGACGACGTACTGCCGGGCCTGAGGGTTGTCGGCACGCCCGATTTCCGGCCGATGGCGCTGCAGCCGGCGCAAGACGGCGAAGAGGCGCCTCCTGGTCATTTCGCGCCGCCGCGCGGCGCCTATGCGCCGTGGTTTATTGGAGCTGAGCAATCGAACACGACGGCTCGCTCACCGCTTCAGGCACATGTCAGGGCGTTTCCCGACGACGCGGGCAATTGGCAGACCGCGGACGGCAAGTGGAAGCCAGACGCGGAGTTCTGCGAGGCCGAGCCCAATTTCCCGACGACACGAAAACTGCGGCTGGTCAACTGGTTGTGCCGCCGCCTTGGCATCCGCACCGGCACGGAAGCCGACATCAAGTTCTTCCGCACTTCGCTCGATGCCTACGACCGCCACGAATTGCTGCTTCTGTCATCGGCCTACGGGCTGCCGGTCACCGGCAAACGCAAGGCAGTCGGCGAGAATGTCGAGGTGGGCGGCGCGCTGGTGGATGGCTCGGGCCAGTTCGAGCCCGGCAAACACTTTGCGTTGCTCGACGGGCGCAATGACGAGGCAATCTACCGGCCGGTGCCGCTGAATCCGACCGAGCTCACCCTGTCCACATTGGGCGGGTCCTTCACACACGACACGCATTTCAATCCGCCGGCGACGGCGCTCGACATCGGCGGCCGACCGTTCTTCAGCGGCCTGTCGATCGAGCGCTGGCAGCATCAGATCGTGCTCGGCCGCGACATCCGCGCCGAGGTCGTCTACAAGGGATACTTGTTCCCGCTCGGCCACCGCGCGTCGCTGGTGAAGCTCACCGAGCGCATATTCCTGCTGACAAAAAACCAGGGCTACAAGGCGCTGCTTCGCCAGCGCATGTTCCTGAAGATCGGCAAGCCTGACAAGAAATATCCGGCTGTCGGCCAGCCTAATGCCGGACGTCAATGGTGCGCCAGCGATGTCCTGATGCTCACCCGGCGCACGCCCGACATCGTCGATCCGACGACACCGCTGGCGAACGCCATCAACACCAGCCTGCCGCCTGGTCAACTGGCCGAGAGCCCAAACGGAAGTCTGGATCTCGCCGGCTCCCCTGGCCTTGCGTTCTGGCCAAAACTCGATCTTACCGACCAGGGCAAGATCCCGTTCCAGTTCGCACTCGACGGCAAGCAGACGTCGATGCCGTTGCTGTTCCTCGACAACGTCTCGGCCACGACGCCGGCCAGCGTGAAAAAGGTCGCCGACCATTACAACACCATGGCCGGCGGTCGCCGCTCCATGCAAATGCAAGGCCAAAAGCTACGCTTCGCCGAGGAGATGGAGAGCGGCGACACCACCTTCGCCACCGAAACCGTGCTCGTGCAGGCGCAGGGCCGGCGACATCCGGGCGGCGCCCAATGGGGCGGCAACAACACGCTTTACGAAACCACCGGCGTGCTCGAAGGAGCCGAACAGCCTCCCTTCTATCCCGCTGTCGAAACGGCGACCATCCACATCGAGCAGGTGGAACGGCTCACCGGCTCGGGCGTCAAAGCGACCGGGGTGCGCTACGATGGGCATTTCCTGGAAAACGGTTTGAAGAGCACGAGGACAGCCGCGTCCGATGCGGCCGCCGCCGGCAATCCGCTGGAAGTCTTTCTCAACCTCATCGACAACGTCCGGCTGGACATGGGCGGCAGCGGCGACCGGTCCGGCGGCATTGCCCGGCCCAATTCAGTGATCTACGCCCTGTCGCGCAGCAAGGGTCCGTTAGGCGCCGACAACCCAGGCTATCAGGCCGAGCCGAAGTCGAGCCTTGCTCCGATTGACAAGATTACCAGCATCGTCTCGCTGGCCGAGTATTTCCGCAGGGCCGCGCCCCGACCAAAGCCGTCAACGGCTGCCGCCGTCGCCGCGCCGTCCGACCAGGCCAACGACGCCGCCCAGCTCGAGGTGTTCGAGAAGTTCTTTTCGGACGACGCCAAGTTGCTCGGCATCATCAAGCTGCGCGACCTGATGAAGCTCTTCGATCTCGCCGGCGCTGACCTGCCGCTGCTCCAGGAGACGATGGAGTTCGGATCGGCGCTGCAGGGGGCGGCTTCCGACGCGCTCTCGCTGGTGCGCGTCAATGTTCTCTTGCCGCTGAAGGCCGCGGTGGAGACAATCGCTGAGCAGTGGGACGCCCTTGACAAACGGCTGGCCGAGGCGCAGCCAGCACCCGCGCAGGGCAAACCGCTCTCGATCAAGACCTATTTCCCGGAGATCGATGAAGGACTGAACGGCCTCGACGCGCTGCTCGACGCTGCGCTGGCCGAGAACGATGTCCTCAAGCTGCCGAAGAAACTGTCGACGATCTACGAGTCGGGAAAACGCTTCGCGCGCCTGCTGGCGACGCTCGCGGCGAACGCCCCTGAGCGCGTGCAGGAGGCGGTCCGCGACCAGCTGCTCAATGGCATTTCGGACATTCTCGGCGCCAAGACCGCACTCGAGGCCACACTGGACGAGCTCCAGGCAATCAAGACCACCGATCCCGCGATGGCGGTCGCCGCAGCCGCGGCCGAATTGATCGGCGCGATCGAATTTCTTGACGATCTCATACCGCTGCCGGTGCCGACTCCAGACCTTGTGGCCGCGGTCCGCGTCGTCGGCGGCACGGCTTCCGAGCTGGCGGCAGCAGAAGATCAGGCCCGGCAAGTCATCGACATGCTACGGGCGGTTGTCGCCGCCGACAGGGCCGACTTGCGCAAACAGATCGCAGAGATCGTCGCCAGGCTCGGCAATGGCGAGACTGAATTCGAGGCCGCCACGGCCGCCGTCGCGAAACTCCTCATCAACGGGGCGCGCGGCCTGATCGCGAGGGCGACCGAGTTCATCGAGGCTGAAGTAGAGGACCCATACAGGGCAAGACTGCTTGAGGCGGTCGCCGCCTACAGCGAACGCCTTGACCAGGTCGAGCTCGCGATCAGCAATGCGTCGCCGGTCTTGCCGCCGGCCGTATCGCAATTGCTGGCCGAGCTGCGCCGCTTCCAGGAAGCCGGACAGTGGATAAAGGCGTTCATCGCCGCGATCAAGCAGAATGACATCGAGGCAGCCCTATCGGTGGCGGCACAGATCGCTCGCCGATTGTTCGGCGCCGAACTGGACATCACCGGGATCCTGAAGTCGCCCGGAGCCATCGCCGCTGGCTCACTCGATACGCTGGCTGAAGCGTTAAGATTTACATCGGGCGGTGCAACCGCCTGGCCGACGGACGCGGAAGCTGAGGCCGCGGCCGAGGTCAACCTGCCCGACGACCTGCCGGCTGACAGCGTCGTGCTCAAGAAGATTGCCGCCGCGTGGAAGTCCGTCGGAGAGATGGACGCGGCGCTCATCACGGCACGCACCGAATTCGACGATCATAAGGACGATCTCACGAGTGACGCGCTGCGCGTCGCGGCGGACGGCGTCCTGACGGATACGACCGCTGTTTCGAGCAAGATCAAGCTTCAGATCGGCTCGATCTACCGGCACACTGTCCGCCTCGGCCGTGGGCTGCAGTCGGTCCAGCGCTCGCTGCACGACATTCAAGGCATGTCGATCGGCAACGGCGCCGGCGACACGCTCAATCCGGCTAGGCTGCTGCAACGGCTCGAGACTGCGCGCGCGCTGGTCGAAGTCTCCCTTGACGGTCTCTCCGCCGCTTTCAGCGAGATTGTCTCGGTTCTTCTGGATTATCTGAGCAAACCCAACAACCAGGCCGCGCTCGCGGGTGCTTTCGCTGCGACTTTGATCGGTTCCGCCGATATCGCAAACGCGTTCAAGACACTCGAGGCCAGGCTCAAGGCAGCCGAGTCCGCGATCATCGATTCCTTGGCGGACGTGATCGGGCTGTCTCTCACGCTCCTTTCCAAAGGCGGTCTTTTCGCGAACAGCAGCTTCGATACGCTCACGCAGCCCTTCGCCGCGTTGCCTGAACTCTTCAATCCCGAGCGCGACGCAGTCGTCCGCTCGTTGACCGAGCTTGCGGACGCCTTGCCGCGAGACTTGCTTGAAAACTTCGAGCAGGGAGGCAATCCGCAAACGCTCGAAGACCTGCTCAACCTTCCGGTCAAGAAAGCCGGGCCAACGACTGTCAGGCAGTTCTTCATCGAAGGCGGCGCCAACAAGGAGTTCGACCAATTGCGCGCGCGCCTGCGCACGGCCGAAGTCACGGCCGGCAATGCCTACCGCAGCCTGCTCGCACGCGCGGCCGCGGCGCCTCAGGCGTTGCTGAACAAGGCTTTCGGCCTGGCCAGCCCCGCGCTCAAGCCGCTCGCCGACTCTTACGCCATCGTGCTTGCGGCGCGCGACCGGGTGCTGAAAGACCCGGCCATTGCGCAAGGCTTGGCGAGCGAGCTCGTCGTCGAGGCGCTCACGGTTGCGCCGCATCCAGATTTCCCCTGTGAAGGCGATGGATGCGATCGCCTCAAGCAGGAAGCGGATTGGCTCAAGGCCGTCGCCGATGCCAGCGATTTCGGCCAGACCGCCATTCGCAAGCAACTCAGCGCCCTTCTCGATGGCTGGTTGACCGGCGCCGCGGCGCCGCTGGTCATCGCCGAGAATCTGAAAACTCTGGTCGTCAAGGCGACCAGCGGCGACATTCTGAGCATGATCGACGTCGCGGCGTTGCGCGATGAAATCGAAGACGCGCTTGCCAATCTCGTGCCGCTGCGCACCACGCTCGCCTACGACGTGAATCTGGCAACTGGCGACTACGGCGCCGGCGAGAGTAAAGGCAAGATCTTCAGTCTGATGAAGGGCAGCCGTTTCGATGTCGCCGTTAGGGTCGACATCGACCTTCTGGGCAAGGAGGCCGTCAAGTTCCGCGCCGACGCCAAGCTTGGCGCCTTTCAGGTCAACCTGCTCGGCGGCATTTTCGACGCCGTCGCGCTGAAGTTCCACGGCGCCTCGTTCCTGATCGAAGATGGCGGCAAGCCGTCTTTCGACGTCGACTACAATACATTCGAAATCGGCGAGAAGCTGAAATTCGCGCAGAAGCTGCAGTCCTTCCTGAGCCCAAGCGGCAGCGGATTCTATCTGCAAACGCTCGATGGTCTGCCCGGCATCGAGGCCGGCTACGGCATCAACCTCGGCACGATCCAGCTCGGTGGCATCTCGTTCTCCAACGTCTCGCTCAACGTTGCGGCGCTATTGCCGTTCACCGATAGCGAAGCGCTGTTTCGCGCATCGCTGGCGCGACGCTTGGCGCCTTTCACGATCAGCGTGCCGCCCTTCGGCGGCGCCGGCTACTTCGCCATCACCGCGAGCGCCAAGAAGATAGTTGGCTTCGAGGCGTCCTTCGAATTCGGCGGCAGCGCCGATTTCTCGTTCGGCCCGCTGGTCGCTTACGGGCGTATTATGAGTGGATTCTACATCCGCACGCAGGAGCTCTCCGGCGGCCAACGCCTCACCGAGCTCTCGGGCACGTTCTTCGCGGGCGGAGCCGCCAGCATCTGGATCTTCAATTTCTACGCATCGCTCTACGTCAAGCTCGGCATGACGCCGGGCGGCGCCATGGAAGGCGAGGCGATCTTTTCATTCGCCTTCTCGATGGGCATCGTCGACTACGACTACAGCGTGCGCGCCGCCAGCAGCCAGCCGGCCATGGGCAGCGGCGGCGGCGGTGGCTCCAGCCAGTCCGGCGCGCTGGAGAGCCCGACGCGCTTTGCAGGCCTGACGGCCGACGGCATTGACCGGTCGATCATCACCGGGGCGATTCCCGTCACGCCCGAAGAATATGGCTTCGTCACCGGCGTCAGGGCCAACACCGTGTGCCAGGCGAAGGACACGACAAAATACGCCGGCTATTTCGACCTCTCGCTTGTGGAGAACATATGATGAGCGAATTGCTTGTCCGCCCTTTCATGAGGGTCGTAGCCAGCGGCTACACCAAGAGTGGCGCCCCGCAACTGACATTGATCGCCACGCCCGAACCGGTGACCTCCGGCGGTTTTCCGTTGTCCGAGTGGCCGAAACGCTTGGCAACGCTGATTGCCGCAGGCATCGGCCTGCCAGGCAGCGGCAAGACACCGGGAAAATTCGGCGTGGAGATCGCGGTCGCTCCGAAAGCAGCGCAAAGTCTCGTTGGCGCTTGCTGGACGGCCGCCGAGCCCGACGTGGCGAAAGCGACCACCGTTCTAGCGACGGCCGCGATCAAGCGTATTGGCGATCCAAAGACCGTCAAGGTCTGGGACGAGATCAATGCAGTGTGGCAGGAAGCTTTCCAGGCAACAGGTTCCGGGTCGGAGGCTTGGTCGGCACTATCGCAGCTCGTCGGCGCCTCGCTTGCTGGCAGCAGTGTTAAGGCCGAACTGACGGAGGCTCCCGACGCGGCCAAGCTGCAAGAAAACGGCCGCGGCCAGATGCGCCCCGCCGGCGCCAAGCCTGGCGATGCGGTCACGATCAAGACCATCATCCCCGCGCGCCAGAGCGACCTTGCGTTCCACCTTGAAATAGAGCGGGCAAAGCGCGTCGCCGACATGATTCGCTCGCCGCTGCCGGACCTCGACGCTGCGCTGGTCGGCATCACAGCAGCCAAACGCACCGATCTTGTGGAACCGCCCAACGAGAAGGCCGCACTGGACGAACTGTTGGAACGCAAGAAGGCGGAGTTGAACAGTGTCGTCGCGGCGACCCAAGCCGACCGCGAGGCCGCAA
This sequence comes from Mesorhizobium sp. WSM4840, assembly GCF_055811755.1. Classification (NCBI taxonomy): domain Bacteria; kingdom Pseudomonadati; phylum Pseudomonadota; class Alphaproteobacteria; order Hyphomicrobiales; family Phyllobacteriaceae; genus Mesorhizobium; species Mesorhizobium sp. WSM4840. The sequence goes on along the minus strand of NZ_JBVVQD010000043.1, from coordinate 17,268 downwards.
AGGCGAAATTCGAGGCGACCAGGGGCAAGCTCGCCGGTCGGCTGTGCAGCCCGGACGCCACGGTGTTGGCTGTCCAGGATCCCTCAAACGCCGACACGAAGGACCGGGCGACCGCCGCCCGTACCCAACTCTACGGCAGCTGGGCTCAAGCACGGCTTCCCGCCGACGACGAGACAAAGCGCCTCGAACGCCTGGCACAGACGTTCTACGCGCTCCAGGGCGATCCCGGTTTTGCACGGCTTTTCTGCATGGCGATCGATCTTGAAGTCACCGATCCCATGCCGGCAGGCACCTATTTCTTTCTCGCCGCCGAGCCGGACGAGGCCGGCCGCATGACACCACGCGTATGGACGATGGCCAAGCGCGCGGACAAGCACTTCTGGCCAGCGCCGAGGGACGAGATGGACGTTCCCGAGCCGATCCTTGGCGAGGAGAAGTGGCAAGCGCCCATCACGAGCCTCATCACTGGCCTTGATCAGTTCGACGGCATTTCCCTGATGGGCGCCGGCGCGGAGAAGAAAAATCCGCGCTACGGCCTGGCATCGCTCGACATGCGCCGCGCCGTCGAGCCGACCGGCAATGACAACGTCATCGATGCGCCCGGGGCGAACGCAAACGCCTTCATCACCGCCGGTTTCGTCATCATGGACCGCCTGCGCGCGGACGAGGCGGTCCGTACCGCAGCCCGCACAGCCGCACAGAAGCTTGAGGTGCCTGAGGACGGGGAACAGCGTACGCGCGCGCTCCTCTCCGCCGAAGACCTGACCATCGGCCGGCGGCTCGATGTAGCGGCCCGCAGGAAAGGCGCCGACCGCTGGCGCAGCCTGATGAGCCGAACCGTAAGCTACGATTTCCGGGTGAAGCGCGAGCCAAAACCGGCCGTTAAGGCAGCCCTCGACACCCTGATCGGCGCACCCGGTTCCCCTGAGCGGCGCGAGATTGACGCCGCCAGCATGGTTGTCGCATCCAGGCTCGTGCCGCGCGGCGCCGCTGGCACCGACACCGACGCCGTGGTTGAGGAGGCCATCGCACAGTGGGATGGCACGCCCATGGCGGTGCTTTGCGCGCCCGAGCGTCCCGTCCCTAGTGATGCGGCGGCGCAGGCACCCCTACCCTTCCGTCGCACGCTCGGCCTGCCCGACGCCAAGAACGACCCAGCCTCGCGGCTACCGCCGCTGCGTTACGGCGCTGGCTATCGTTTCGCCATGCGCTCGACGTTTCTCGGCGGCCGTGCCACGCCGCTTCAGGAGAACGGCGCGCACCTGAAACGGCAGTTCCCAACGTCGGCAGGGATCGACTTGGAGGGCTTGCTCGCGTTTCCAGCAAAACTCGGAAAAGACGCGACGCCGGCTTCGCTCAGGCGGTTCCTGCGCCAGGAGGCGATCGGGCGTCCGGACGTCCTGCTGCCGGCTCACATCGCGCTGCGCCCCAACGCGCCTATGGGTTTCGAGCAGGCGGACCGCGCCGGCCTGCGTGTCGACAATGCCGAGCCGGCGGTGCCGGGTGAATACATCGGAGGCGCACCCTATGTGCCGGCGACACGGCGGGCCCATCCGGCCTCGACCATGCGCATCATCGTGCCGCCGACGACCTCGCTCGACCAGGCGACTCGGCACGGCATGCTTGACACCCCGGACTTCGTCGAACGCCTCAAGGGTGGGTTGCGCGATGTGCGTCGCGATCGCCAGGCGCCCGACATGAACGACGACAAAAGTCTCGTCCCAACCCGCAAGCCAGCCGGCTTTCCGATCGCCGTCACCCGAAAGCCGTACGGCTTCGGCACGACGCCCGCCGAACAGTTGCGCGAGATTGTCTACGACGCTCCCGACGAGCAGGGCGAAACCGTGTTCATCGCCGGTGAGGACGTCGGCAAGCGGCAAGCATTCCTGCCCGACCCTGCGGCCGAGCATTATGTGCTGAGGCTCAGACACCGCACCACCGGCGCGTTTCTCGACGGCTCGCTGGTGATTCCCGTCTATGACGGTGGACTTGCCGGCTGGCCGAATGCCCGGCCACTCGCCATCGTGATGTCTCAGGTGAAGGCCCGGCCTAAGCCGATTGCCGTTGCAGAGGTGCTGGCTCTGGCCAAGTCTCCGGACCAACGACTGTCGCCGAAGGGCGAGTTCGGCAAGACGGGCGCGCGCGTGAAAGTAATCGAGATGAAGCTCGCCCCATCCGAGGATTTTGAGCTCATCGCCTTCTGCCTGCCGAGCCCGGAGCGGCTGGCGAAATGGTTCGCCCTCCCCGAGGTGCTTGGCGCGCTGATCAGTCCGATGGGGACCCCGGCAACACCCGACAAGCTCGCCCAGATGTTCGGCAAGCCAGCTGCCGAGGCACTGCAAAAATGCCTCGACGCCCAAGCCGAGGGGGACTGCCATTGTTCGATCGGCGGCCATGCAGGAGCGAGCGATGATTTGCTGCTGGAGGTCGCTCGGCTCCTTTTGCAGCACGCGACCTGTAAGCGGCCAATCGAAGACCTTGCGGCCGTCGCGCCGGTACGGGTTGCCTGCGCCGCGAGCCGGCCAGCGTCGGCTCCGCAATGGGCGGTGTCACCATTGCCAGATGGGTTTGACGCGGCGATCGACGGCGTCGCGTGGATCGGTGAAGACGCGAAAGACAAGCAGCTGGCGCGGAACCTGTTCGGCGCCGCCGGCGCGGCGAGGCCGGCTGCTGTCACCGAGCCCACCGGAGCGGACAAGCGGCACGTCGAGGCCTTGCCGCTCGCGCGGGCCGTATTCGAACCTGTGACGGTACTGGGCTCGAAGGATTACCTCCTGACGGGGGCAATCTCCATCGACCTGACCGATGCCGATAGTTTCGAGATCGTGGCGGAGACGGCCTCGCCTCGCACCTCGGTGATGGACGATATCGGACGTCGGCGTAGTCTCAAGTCGCGTCGTTCCGGCCGCTGGCCGAGCCTGCTCGACGAGGCCGGCAAGCGCCGGTTCTCCTCGGTGCTCGACGTCTACGGCTTCGACAAGATCGACGACCTCAACAAGGTTTACCTGAAGCGCTCCGAGGTCACCCTGCTGCGCTGCGAGGCGTTGCCAGTGGAGGGCACAACGCCACTATGGCCGCAATGGGCCGGCCGTTCGACGGTCAGCCTGGCGATGATACACGAAGCAGCCCGGCGTGGTCTCGTTGTCATCAACAAGGAATCGGAAGCGCAGGGCCCCGCCGACAGCGGGCAGCAGCGCCGCCTGATGTTCAAATCCGACCAGGTCCACACATTCCCCGACGCGAAGGCGCGGCGCCTCATCGTCAAGGCAGTGGCGTTCTCTCGCTTTGCCGCTGACTGGCAGACCGTCGATCGCTGGCGCGCAGCAGGAGAAACCACGCAGCAGGAGCTGGCGCGCCGACAGCCGCTCAACCGCAGGCAACAGATCCGGGAAAGTGGAACGCACGAGATCTGGCTGCCTGCGACCGAGCGCCCAGCCAAGTGCGTTGTGCGTTCACCCATGCCGGTGTTTCGGTCCGAACGCCGCACACTCGACAATGGCGGGCTCGCCGCTCATACGCTCAAACGCAGCTGCGTGACCCGCATCTATCTGTCGCGCGGCTGGTTCTCTTCGGGTGAAGGAGAGCGGCTGGGCGTCGTGATCTGGCCGCCGAACCACTTCGACCATCCGAAAGCGTCCCTCTCCTACAAACTCAAGGAACATTATGGGCGCAACGTAACGCTGGACGTGCTATCCGACGAGTTCCTCGGTCCGGGAGGCGCCTTCATCACCCGTTGGGGCGGAGACCCCATACGCTGGGACAGCACGCCGGACACCGAACCGTTGATCGGTCCAGAGAACTTCGCCGACGTCGCGCATCTCATCCGCCGGCCGCAAGATCCGCCGATCCCGCCCGAAGTGCTCGAGCGCCTGAAGTCGTCGCCGCATGATCCGCGCATCGTCACCAAACAGAAAATGCCGATCGCCGTGCCCGTCGATGAAACCGGGAAGGCGGTCACGGATGAGGCCAGCAACGAACCGAAATTCGACACGATGGAGGTGAGCCTCATCACCTACGAGCCATGCTTCGACGCGGATCGTGAGGAATGGTTCGTGGATGTCGAGATCACGCCGTCGAAATCAACCGATCCCTTCGTTCGCTTGGGTCTTGTGCGCTACCAAGAGCACGCCGCACCCGACATCCGGGTTTCAGAACCGGTAGTCGCATGGTCTCAGGTCCTGCCGCATCGAACCGCGACGGTCACCCCGATCCGGAGCAAAAACGGCGATCTCACGGTGTTCGCCAGCGTCTTTGGCCAGGCGTCCGAACGAGTCAAGCACCACGAGCGCCACAAGAAAACGGGGCATCCGGTCTACGACGCGCTCGACAAGCCGCATATGCGCATGAGCGTGGTCCACGAGGGCAAGGATGCCGGCGGCCGATGGAGACGTACACCGGCCGACGCGGCCGAGTTCCATGCGGTCGACATGGATCCGCACGTCGAGAACGGCACGGCTCGTTGGAACGTGCACTTCCCGGTCCCCGCCGCAAGGGTGGCCGAACTCGGCCAAGGGCGGTTCTATGCTTACATCGAGGAGATCGAACAGCGGATGCCCGCCACGTATCCGGTCGAGCCGATCTCTCCGGACACCATGTTCAATCCAAGCACGCTGGTCGATTCCGGACCGCGCTTCTCGGCTCGCATCCCCTTCGACCTGCCTCCGCGAGGTGAGCAAGCATCCGATCCGAAGCCCAAATCGCCAGCGCTTTCGGGCTCAAAGTAGGACCCAAACGTTCGTTGTCCGCACCGGCGAGGTCCCATCGTCCACTAATCGACCTCAACGCCAAAAGGAGAATCGCAATGAAAAGGACACTATCTCTCGCATTCGGCATGGTAGTTTGTGGTGTCAGTCTCGCTCACTCGCAAGAGGTCTCGATTGCTATTCGCACCTTCATTCCCAAGGAGCACCCAGGCATTCCAGGATATATGTTGCCGGTTCCCGGCAACGCTGGCCTGACCATGTTGCCTGAGGCACCCATCGGCCAGTGCTTTGGCACCGACAACAGGGATTTCTCCAACAAACAGGATGCTTCGTCGAGATTTGGCGGGCTCGTCACCGTCGATATCGGTTCCGGAGCCGGGCCGCGGCTCAAGCTCATACAGGGTGTCACCAACGAGTATGATTGCAAGACCGGCAACATTATCTGTGAAGAGCCGTCGGGCGGCGGCGGCTTCACGATCAGCGACGTAAACGTCTCGGCCGATGTCATATCGTTCAACTATTCAGGAGAGGCAAGCAATCCCTGCCTGACAATAGCGCCAGATATTGAATTTACGGGAACGGTGCGAATCGACCGTAAGGCCAAAACCGTCAAGGTAGACGGCAAAAACGACGTGTTTCCCTCATTCGAGGCGGTACTCTTCACCGCTGGAGGGGCGAAATCGCTGTTTCGTATGACACCGGACGGTGACGCGACGCCCGCGGACCTTGTCACGTCGTCGGCAAGTCGCCAGGCCTCCGGATCGGCTTCGTTCTAGACGAAGTTCTTCAGTGTCCGTGCGGTTTGATGTCGAACTCAACCGAAACGTTGACCATTGACTCAGCGGCTTAATCGAAGCCCAACGCAAGAATATGCAATTGAGAAGGAGAACAAAATGGGCGCACTCAGCATTTGGCACTGGCTTATTGTCCTCTTGGTGGCAATCATGTTCTTCGGAAGAGGTCGCATCTCCGCTCTAATGGGGGATGTGGGAAAAGGCATCAAGAACCTTCGGCAAGGGCTGGCGGAAAGCGATGACATCCAAGCGCTTGCTCATGAGGGCAACGTTGCGACGTCTCTGGGTCATCCAGCCCCTGATCGAAAATCGGAGCAAACACGGGGCTGAATTGGCAGATCGCCTTCAATGCCATATCCCAAGATAGTGGCCAGCCAGCTCGGGCTATCCATGATCGCACGTGGTGACCGCATCATGCCGTAATCCCCGAGACAGAGATGCCGTCTGATCCCGAGGACCGGGCCTCGTCACGGCGTTTCGGTTAGCGGCATCAATCAGCTTCGCTGCCACAGCGTTAGCGGAACCGGTTCCTGCACAACAGCCGATCAGTTAGGTGGCGTCCAGTTGCCGGGCAGGCTCCGCGACGTCGTTAGCTCACATTTGAAAAGTGTTACGCGGTTTTCTTGACAAGGAGGATGAGAGACCATGGCCCGCAGAACAACCAAACGAGCCCAGAAGGAATTCGCCAGGCGCATCGGAGTCGACTTGGTAATCAGCGCGCCCGTTGACGTAGCGGCCGATGGTAGTGTCACAACCGGAAACGACCGCCTCACCTTTGACGGTTATGCACTCGTGTGGCACGGCGCCAGTCCCAAGACGTTCACGGCGTTTTCTGGTCTTGCCGATGAATCCGCAAAGGAATCGGTTGCGGATGAGGGCCCCGTGCCACAAGGGAAATATGCCATCGAGCCCTCGAGAATCGAAAAATCGCCCGAGCCCGAGTCCGCCTGGGGAAAGAAGCGGGTCGCTCTCGAGCCATACCGCGCGACCGTTGATCGGATGAGGGACTGTTTCGGGGTGATCCGCACCAACATGTATATCCACGGCGGAACCGACGTGGGAACCATTGGATGCGTCGAGATCAACGAAGACACGGAGGAGAAGGCCTTCTTCGACAAACTCGCGGCCTACGGCAAGCGCATCGAACTTGAGGTCAAATATAGCGGCGGTCGCGAAAAGAAGTATGAGGACACTCGCTGCCCATACTGATGCGCCTCCGTAAGCGCCGAAGGTCCTTACTCCGATCTTCGGTACAGCGGGCGCTACCTGTCACATCAACCCAGCCGAACCCGAGGAGGTAGGTACCGTGCAGTCAACGGAGAACGTTCGCTATGGCTCGCCGTAAGCATCCGCTCGACAAGTTGAGCCAGCCTGTGGCAGAGGCATTGCCCGAGCTAGCTGGGCATGCAGCCAAATCGGCCTCCGAGGGCATGGCCGCGGCGGACGAACGTGGTTACCGCCGGCTGATTGAGAATCCGTGGATCGCGCTTGTCTTGTTGCCGATTCTCACAACCCTGCTCGGTGTGCTAGCGGCGCTCTACGTCGACGATTGGCGCGCGTCACGAGACCAGAAGGAGCGGATGATCGGGCTGTTGCAAGTCGCCCGCCAGGAATGTGAGGCGATCATCGGCACGCTCGAGACTGTTCAAATCGATCAGCAGCCGATCTTCGTCCCTACACTCGGCATCGGCCTGTTGAACATCCAGCAGGATGCGACGAGCCTCAATGTCATTTCACCAGAGGATTTTCGCGACCTGCTACAGCAACTCGTTAGCATCCAGGCGGCGCTCAGCGACTACGGCAGACTGGCCAACGATTTCAGGCTCCTCGCGATTCAAGTCCCGGGCGGCGCCCCACCTCCGGTTCTGCCGATGCCGGAGGCCTCCCCGAAACCCGAAACACCACAAGAAGCAAAAGAGCGCTTTGACCGTATGATGGCCGAGCTTGAGCAAATGCGGCAGACATACCTCCAACACATGCGGGAAAGGCTTCAGTCCTATAAGGACTCTGTCAGAGGCTTCTGCGACGTCGCCGGACGTATTCACGATGACCTTCGCGCGGCGAACTCGCTGGATGTACAAGCTGATCTGTTTAAGTCGTTCGCATAACGGACGGCATGCACTGCCAAGCATGCCATCAGGAAATGCCTTTCAACCTTCCCGATGGGTCGCCCTATTTCGAGGCCCCGGAACTCTTACCTAACGCCGCGGCCGAATTTGCTGAAAACCATCTCACGCTTTGCCCGACATGCTGCGCAAAATGGCACCACGCGCGGGCCACCTCGGACGCAGAGGTGGAAGCCGCGCTGAAATCCGCGGAGTCGCCGGAATCACTGTAAACCCTCGCCGGCGAATCAATCGCAATCCGGTTTGTGCGGTTGCGCCTCGACGACATGCTCGCAATCATCTCGGCCGCACCGGGGCGATGCGGTCTTCGGCGGAAGTGGGATGAAGGACGAGTTTCAAGTCCGGTCTAGACCCTACATAGACGTGAGAATCAAACACGGGCCCTAGACGGAGCTGAATGCCCGCGAAAGTTCGCGTCGCGAATTTTCCTGTTGAGCAGGATCTGCTCAATTCGTCGCTCTTGTTCCTCGGGCGAAGCATGAACCAATTCCAATGTCGCGAGGTCGACGTGGGTTCTGTCGAGCTCCAATCGAATAGCGTTCTCCGGATTCCCCGGCCCCGATTTTTCTCAAGGCAGAAAATTCTCCGCATGCCGGCCCGCCGGCGCGCGGACTCGACAAGTTCTCAACCGCCCCTTGATGCTCAACTACCGTCGAGGGTGGAAAGTTGCCATCCTTCTTGTCAATCGGAACGAGCAGGGTCGCGCCATTTGGATACCTTCGCCGACGGAAGGGTTTCAGTTCGTTCGCCGGTAACGGCCGCGGGCAGAAGAATTCGGACCGCGCCATGGCCAAAGAAACGAGGTAAGTTGTCGGGAGCCGAGAGCGGATTCAACGCTACCCGTCGCGAGTATGCTGAACGACGGCCTTTGTCGCTTGTTGCTCCGATCTTTTGCGGACCCGGATTTCAATCCGCCGCCTGGCCTTCACGTCTCCTGACTGCGCACCGTCCGTAAGCTGGTCTCCGGGCAGGATCAACTGGCCGCCCGACATTGGCAGGATAGTCAGGCCTTTGAGTTCGGGCATGCCTCCGAGCAGTTCGGCGACCGAAATGGCGCGTGCGAGGCCGAGACCTGCGTTGTCGGCGGGATGCAGGGAGCCGATGGGCTTCTGGCCGTCCAGGACGGGTTTTAACCCCCTGTCCAAGTTCGACGCGTATCCCGACATGGCCTGCTCGTCGGTATGTCCGATCACCTCGATGATGTCGACGCCGTATTCCTTCGCCCTCCCTGCGATCTCCGAGGCCTTTTGGCGTAGCTTGATCTTGAACGTGTCCGACAACTCCGCGCTGCCGACCTTGAAGTTGTAGCCCTCCAGCTCACTCATGCTGATGATGGGCGGCCATTTGTGCGGCCTTGAATTCCCTTCTTCGGCGGCCTTGTCCAAGGCAGCAGCGAGATCGGCCGCGGAATCGGCCTTCTCAGTGAAGCCCCTGTCGCGCAGCACCGCCATGGAAGACGCCAATTTCTCAGTCTGTTCGGCCGTTATCCCCTGCTCGGCCAGCGTTTTGACTGCGGGGACAAGCTCCTTTGCGATTTTCTCGTCCACCGAGTGTTCCTTGATGACCTTGGTCACGGGGGCGTGCTTGATGGCTTCTTCGACTGTCAGGCCCGTTTCCTCGATCCTTTCGACATCCTGTTTCGCCTTGACCAGTTCGCGCCATTCCTCATCCGGTATCCTACCGCCAGTCGCCGATTCCATCATCTTGGCTACCCGTGAGAGAAGTGCTTCATTTTCCTTCTTGGCCTTGGCGGCCTGGGCTTCGGCAATCCGGGCTTTCTTCGTCGCCTCAATGGCCCAGCTCTCGGCCGCCGCGGCCTCCTTTTCCTTTTTTGCGATGATCGCCCCTGCCGCAAGCAGGAGGCAGAAGACCAGCAGCAGCATCGTCTCGGCCATGGTGAGGCCAAGGATCAGGCCGCGACCGTAACCTTTGCGTTCGTAACTGACGGACGTGTCGCCCGGCGTGCTCATCGGCCAAACCACCCTTTGATGCGCGAGGCCTCTGCGGGAGCGGGCGGCAACACGCCATCCAGCGGTTGGAAAACCGCCACCGGTTCGGGAGCGGGCCTGGGCAAGGCGACACCAGGCACGATACTTGGACCGGCTGTGGTTGGGGCAAATGCTGCTGCGGGCTGGGTAGTGGGCCGTGTTTCGTAAGCGTTGGGCTGCCTGCCCGCCAGAAGTTTGGCGACCAGGTCGTTCGTGTCCTGGCTTTGTTTCTGAACCACCCTTGCGAGCACTTCAATCAGCTGCTGCTGGCTGTTGACCGCTTCGGCAGTTTTTTCCGCTGCAGCTGCCGCCCTTTCCGAATGCTCTCCCACTACATGGAGTGCTTTTGCCGTGGTGTTTGCCACCCCCTGCAAAACGTTGCCGATTTCCGCCATCCGCGACTGTTGCTCGACGGAGGCAGTTTCGGTCTTGACGGCGTACTGGGCGACGGCATTCCCCAACGCCTTCACCATGGGAGCGAGGTCGTTTTTCAGGACCTCTTCGGGCACGACAACGCGTTCTAGCTTGGCCGCTACGACATCCGCTTGCGTCCCCAGCCTGTCAACCGAGGTAGACATCGAGGAATTCGCCTTCTCAAGCAGGTCTCCCGCGGTTTCCACCCTCTTGGCGACGGCGGTGAACTGGCCCTCGATCTGGTCGAAATTGCTCTGCATTGCGCTGCCCAGCTTTCCTGCGGCTTCCTGAATCGGCTTGATGGCTTCCATGGCGAGCTTGTCGAGGATCGTCCTGATATGCTCTCCGTTGCGCTCGGCCTGCTTTGCGATCTCGTCGAAGCCTTCCTCCAGCATCTGGTTGCTCACCCGACGGAAGTCGGAGAACTCCCTGGTGACGTTTTCCATCTCCGCCCGGACCCGCCTTGTCATATTCGCCAGTTCGTGGCGTGCGGACCGTTCGATGTCGGCGGGGTCGCGTCTCATCTGATTGTAGAGAATGCGAAGTGCGATGCCCGTAATAGTTGAAGTGATGGCGATGCCGAAATTCTTGACGACCGCGTCGGTGGAGGCGTCGGAGCTGAACTGGTAGAGCGCCATGCCAAGGCTCGAGAGGGTGTAAAGAAACCCCATGTAATAAAGGTTGTCGCCCGTCTGCTCGTCATGCAGCCGCAGCTTCCCTGTAATCGTTGACAGTGCCAAGTAGGTCAGCATCAGGAGGATCGGGACGGACATGGACAGGAAGGGGTCGACCCGGAACCATTTCGAGACCGCAATGAAGAAGCATCCGCCGATCGTGAAGGCGGCAAAAACCCCCATCGGAAAGTAGGGATGGGACAAGAGACCTTGATGTTTCTTCGTCCTCATTGTTCGGCCCCCGCCATGTTGAGGCCCGCCAGCCTGATCACGTTTACGAAATTCCCGTCCTGCCGTTCGACCCACTGCTTCCAGAATTCGACATGGGCAAGGGACTCGAATTTCCGGTTGGGGCGCTCGACATAGAGGAGCGAGACATCCACCCCGCCGAGAGGCGTCCGGTACTCTTTCGCGGCAACGCTCCCGGCGTATTTTTCGTAGTCGGGACCTGCCTTGTATTGCGAATAGAGTTCCGTGTGCTCGATCATGTCGGAGGCAACGAACAGCCTGCTCGGCCGCCCTGCCCCGATCTCGCCGTCAAAGACTGTCAGCTTCACCTTCTGGATCGCCGCCATGATCGGCGACTGAATGGCCCCGGTTCCGTTCGCGATGACATCGGGCAGTTTGTCGAGCGGTTCGTCAAACACCTTTTTCCATTTCTTGCGTGCCATTTCGGGGTTGCCTGTCCAATTGTCGATATCGGAACCGTCGCCGGGATTGCAGGCATCGAACATGAGCGGGATGTCGCCGGGTTTACCTGACAGGCTGACCACCCTCAGGTAGCCGCCTTTCTCGACGCTGCCGACGATGTCCCTGAACTGGTTCTTCAGGTCGCTCAAGGTCGTTGGCGAGAGCTGGTCGGTCGCGTCGAAGATCACCACCGTTGCGCTGGTTGCGCCTGCCGCGGGGCAGTTGGTGCCCTCCACGGTCACGGTGTGATCCGTCCGCAACCACATCCATACGAAGCCGATGCCCATGGCAAGGGACAGCAGGCCAAGGGCACCCGCCCCCAGAACCGTGCCGATGCTGGTTTTCTTCTTTTTCCTGCTGTAACGCCTAGCCATCGATCTTGTCCGGGTGAAGCCTGTCGAGTTCCTGATATGCCGCGATGCCGTTTTGGCACTCTTGCCCGATCAGGCGGACCTCCTCGTTGAGTTTCGCCTGCGCATCCCTGATCGAAGCGGACAATTCCTTGTCGCCCCATTCGCCGTCGGCCGTGACCTTCGGCTTCACTTTTTCGAGGTGGTACGGGTTCGAGAAGTATTTGGGAGGCGGTGTTCCCCTCGCCTGGACGTTTGCTTCGCGGTACTTGGAAAGAAGCTGGTTGCACGCGCGTTCGAGATGGTTCTGGTGCTCTGCGAAAAGGGAGAGGAGCTTACCCCTGTGTTCGACGATTGCGCGGTGTTCCCGCTGCAGCAGTCCGAGGCCTTTGATGATTTCCTTGACCTTGTCATTGTGCTCGTCGCGGACGTCCTGAAGCCGCTCGATGAGTTCGCCCTTCCCGTCCTTGTAGTTTTCCCTCGCCGAGTTGCGCCTCTTTTCGACGCCCGCGTACCCGACATACGGGTCGAGCACGAACCACCCGTCGATGAACGCGATGATCGAGAAAAGCATTCCGATCATGAAGAGCAGCCATGATTTGATGTCGGTTAGCCCGGCCGGGTTGGCCCACATGTTGCTGACCACGAGGTTTCCCGCCCCGTCCGCGAGCGATCCTGTGACTTCCCTGTAGTGCGCCAATGCCAGGTTGATGGCGAGCGCAAGGACCACGTAGCCGGCAATTGCCGCGGCTCCGATGGCTTCGACGGGAAAGGATTTGTGGGTGACGAGCCGGGCGCAATAGATCGATGCCAGCAGGGCAATGCCGATGTTTACGAAGGAGAATGCCGCCGCCTCGATGATGCCGCCGAAAAAGCCCTGCTCGTTTCCCTTGGCCAGAAAGCTGCCGTTCATCCCGGTTTCGACAAGGAACAGGAACACCAGCAACGAGACCCTGAGCAGGTGTGCGCCCCCTTCGGGAATGCGTGCGGCGCGGATTAGTTTATGCTTGTCCTTGAACCAGGTATGCTCCCGTTCCGCGTCGTTGAGCGCCCTTCTCAGGCCGTGGAGCTCGTCGACGCCAACGGCCACTTCGGCTTTGAAGTCGGAGACGCTGGACGAGTTCGCCAGGCTGATCAGGCTGAACTGGTCCTCGAAGTCGAGGCTGGCAAGCCGGCCCGCAAACAGTTGGAGGTCGGATTCGACGGCCTGCTGGGAGGTTTTCTTTTCCTCCTCCACCCTCTCGATGACGGTGTACTCGATGTCGTCGTAAGGTTTTGCTGTTTTCGGAGGCTGGTTCAGCGCGCCGCGTCTTTTGCCTTCATTTACAAGGTCGAGGTCCTTTGCCATCTTGTCGACGTTTAGGCTGGGGAATACCTGCGTCCCTGACCTGAAGTCATGATTTGCCTCAAGGACTTTGTCCCTGAGCTTGTTCAGGCTCTCAAATCGTATTGCCAAACGCTCACCCCCGCGAGACTATGTTTTGGGTTTTCTAATTGTCGCCGCGTCAACGGCGATGCTGCTATCGGGCGGCTGGACGCCAGCCTGCATCGACGGCTTCGTCTACTGTGCAGAACCACCGTTCGCCCTGGTTTTCCGAAATCCTGGTCCGCTCATAATGCGCTTGGCCGGGAACATGGAAGATGCGTTCTCCCTTGGCACTGACGTTTCCCTTGATCTTGCAGCCTCCGCCGCCTTGAGTGGGCAATCCCGCGAGGGGTGCGGAAACCGCCGGGGCGCGCTTGTTGGCACGCCAGTCCCAAGGGTTCTCGAACGTGCCGGACCACAAGCCGAAATTCTGTTCGCGGGCATTTAGCTGCAGCTGGGCATAGGCTCCGCCGCTATAGCGTACCCAGTCCAGAGCAAGGCCGTTTGCCACAAGCCATTCCTGAACGCTGGAACCGTCCGCGCGGTAGCAGTTGCCCACGAAGCGGCCGTAACGGTCACGCTCGACGAACTCGCATGTCGTAGGTGAGGATTTGCTGAGGAAGTCATCGAGCGCCTTCGCCGAGATGGATCCGCAGCGGTATTTCTGACCATTGCCGTTCAGGCACAGCTGTGAAGATTCCGGAGCGTCGACGCCGTTGAAGCGGATGCGTTCCCCGTGGATCTCGATTGTGTCTCCGTCGACGACGGATGCGCGGCCGGCAATCATTGCACCGTTTTGCGCCAAGGTGTCAGCAAATGCGTTGAGAGAGTACGCTGCTGCCGCCAACAGCACAGCCAGAAAACGACATGCAATTCGATTGCGAGCCGAAATTGATTCGGCGAATTCCATTAAAGCCCCCCGCAGGACTCGACCACCGTTCCTCTTAGACGAGCATTGATGGTTCTACAATGCAATTATTCCGTTGGACTTCACTAGTACAGGAACTGAAGAGCATTGCGCTTCAAAAAACATCAGAGGCCGCCTGCCATTTGGTTTTACAGCAGCCCGCGCGGATGAGGTTCACCCAGTTCCGGGCCGCGGCCAACTTTGGTTGGACTGGGGCAATGGACGTATTGCGGCAGGGATCTTCCCTAGAAGGTTTCAGGGAAGGTGATCATATCGGCATGCATGGACTGCTCCAACGCGACACGCCTGCGGGAACCAGAACTGCTCCCCGGAGGAAGCCAGGAGTTGCAAGCACTAATAATGGCGGCCGCGATTTTCAGCATGTCTGTGCGACTTCCAACAATCTTTGACACCCCTGCATTTTATGTGCCGCCGTCATAGGTCGAGCGCTGCAAGACATGCAGCGTCAGCCTGAGATTGTCGCCCATGAGCTGGAGCGGGCCGGCGCCAGTGATGACTACGAGTCAGAGCGTCACGACCGTATACAAACATCTCGGCTCTCCGGGCGCTGTATGGGGCGTGTCACTCCCAAGGGGCAAGCGTCGAACTAGAATCTCATTGGGGCGACGCTGGAGCGCCTCTAGGGGATATTTGGTAAAGCGCCGCCAGGGCAGCATCGTTGGCCCGCCCTCTCCTTCCGGAAGGAGCATCGTGAAGACACACCTATTGATTGCCGAAGAGCTTGAAAGCGTTGCCGAACGCATCGGGGACATGCCACGCGCGGATTTGCAAATCATTCTGCGTCGCGCTGCTCCGAAACACCGCGGGTGTGCCGCTGGAGCCGACCGTGGACGATGCCTTCAACTCAATTGCCGGCGAGATGAAGGTTGGTCGCGTAGATCTCATCCAAATTATCTTGCGCTTGGTTGGAAACCAACGCGTATCTGCCAATCCAAACGATCGACGAGGAAAGCGAGACGGACGGCAGCGGCTAGCCGCCGGCCGCTCGCGGTAGACCTGATTCCGCTTGATTTGAGGTGCCCCTATTCACAGCGCCCAGGAAGTGCTTTGCTGAAACGTCACCGGGGGGCAGTCCATGAAAACGTTCACAACCGTCTGTGTTGTTGCGCTTACCATTCTGTTGGGAGCCGTCTCGTCCTACGCACACGGCGGAGGCTGCCGGAAAAGTTCTCCGCCTGGCCAGTGCTGTCATATGGACAACAGTTCCGGTAGCGTCCACTGCCACTGATAAGGCGTTCAGGAGGTTGGATATTTGATCGCCCAGATTGAACACGTTCGGAACGGAGGCGGCCCATGTTCAACATTTCCCAAGTGGCACTCGCTGCCGGATCGATCGCCGCACTGACCTGTTTTCCGGCCGCCGCGGCGGACATCAAGATTGTTTCCTGGAACTCCGAGGCGGGGATGTATGAGAGCATCCAAAAGCGCCAGTCTGGATTTCAGCAAATGGCAAACGAACTCTCTCCTGACGTGCTCGTGTTGATTGAAGTCAACGGACCCGAAGAGCTTGAGCGAATTGTCGGATTCCTCAACTGGCCAGAGTATCACGCTGTCCTTTCAGATTTCGGAGATGTCCAGACCGACGCGTATTTGGGCCTCGAGGTGGCAGTTGTCTCTAAAATTCCGTTTACTGCCGCGACGGAATTTGATGCTTCAAACGCTGATGGCACTCACGACGTATTTGGACCGTTCGGCCCGCTGCAAACGTCAGAGCAAAAATTAACATCGACCGGAATCGGAAACATCTCGCCGATGCGTCACACCGACAGGGGAACCCTGCGCGTCGATCTGTTGAACGGGCTCACGATTTTCCCCGTTCATCTCAAATCAAACACCAACGGGCCGTGCATTGAAGCGGGTGATGCGGTCGAGGCGCTTACCGCGATGAGCATTCCTATTCCCTCAGCGGTAACCGATGGCATCCAAAACGGCTTTGCAGCCTCTACGAAGGAGAATGTTCTCAACGCCGTAAAACGCGAGCGCGTTATCGCGGCCGTTGAGCAAACCGCGCGAACCGCAGCTATGGAGGGTCGAACAGTCGTCATCGCAGGCGACTTCAACACGTCGTACGAACCAGGCAAGGTGGGCAGCGGCTTCGCAGATTGTACGCTAAAGGACTACGGATGTGAGAAGATGCCCTTCCCCGCAAATGCTTGCGAGGGCGATGGTTTCGATGACACCTTGGCTGTCCTAGAAAGCGGACTGACGGGTGGCGGAAATTGGACCGTGCTGACCAAGAGCCTTGGTCGCACTTATGATGACACATCCTTTGCCGATAAGGCGATCGATCACATAGCGGTACAGAGTACAGACGAATCTAAATTCTCAACGGCCACGAAGTCGGACAAGACATATGGGTCAGACCACTTTGCGGTGATCACCACCTTTCGGGAATGAATAAGGGCGTTTCGTCGGCATGAGCCCACCTCGCCTTGGCATCACCTGCGATGTAGAGCTCCGCGATCTTTCCTTGCTGGTTGGCCTACGCCGCGGCCTTAAGCCTATACGCCTCTCGCTGCCTCGGATTTCGCACCGCTTCGCCCCGGCAAAAATTCCCAACCCGCCGCTTCAATTCCTCGGCAGCTTGTGAATCTCCAGCCGCACCGGGCCGCCTCGGTCGCAACTCGTGCAAAACAGCGCCCTTTCGACCGTGCCGAGCAGCGCGTCCTTGCCGTAGCGCCTGATGAGGGCCGGCGCCTTTACCTCCGCGTGGTGCGAGCAGTTTCTGCACCAGGCGCGTAAGGTGTGCCATTCGCGGAGATCGCCTAGCGATACGTCCAGCCCGGCATGTATGGTGCCCTCTACGATGGTCTGCGGCTGCACTGTCGGCTCGCCGGGCGTGATGATCTTCTCCATTACGTGCCGGCTGTTGTAGTGGATCAGGAGCATGCCCGGTCGACGCCGGATGGCGGTTTGCCACGCCGCTTGGCTGACAAATGAGTCCGGCGATCGACAAATGGTCTCGACAAGCGCCTTCGCCTCGCGGTCGCAAAACTCGATCCGGAGGCGAGCCAGGCGATATCGCTCGGCCGGAAGACGGGCGGTCCATTCGCATCAATCCCGGCGCTTCTCGACGGCGGTCGCGCCATCCCCAAGACCAGCCGGAATCAGAATCCCCATAGCCCACCGCCTGTGGCCCGCGGGTTCCTTCCTCGGGCACTTTCGTACGCCTGCCGGCGCCCGAAACTCTTATATGGGGATGGTCAACTACAAACGGGCATCACGTCGACATTGT
>NZ_JBVVQD010000042.1:0-44123 GCF_055811755.1 Mesorhizobium sp. WSM4840 | reverse complement strand
CCCCCCCCCCCCCCCCCCACACCACCACCCCCCCGGCCCGCCCCCCGCCGCGCGGCCGGGCGCGCGCCCCCCGGGGGCGCCCCCCCCCCCCCCCCCCCCACTTCAGCACGGTGAGATGGGGCAGGGCTCGCGCTCGGACCAACTCGGCGGGTGGTTCCGTCGGGGGATTTTTGCATGAGACCTCGCCCTGCCCTGCCGCCTTCCTCCCTCGTGAACAGAGACCTGAAGATGGCCAGGGTTAAAGCGCCCGCGACCGCTTCACTGGATTCGAATAATAGATGACAAATTCCTCCTTGCATGTGCCCTCGCCGCTCGCGGGAGCCTTGCGCGAGATCCGTCCGGGCCTCTTCGCGGCCGGCGGGCTCTCGCTCTTCATCAATCTTCTCATGTTCGTGTCTCCGCTCTACACGATGCAAATTTATGATCGCGTCCTAACGAGCCGTAATGCCGTCACGCTCGTCATTATTTCGGTGATCGTGGGCGTGTTGCTGATGACCTATGTGGCCCTCGAACATTATCGGGCTCGTATCCTCCAGCAGGCTGGCGTGCGGTTCGACCGGCTCTTGTCCGGTCCCGCCTTCGAGGCGGCGCTTTCCTCGGCGCTGCGTGTCCGCGGATCGAATCATGCACAGACCCTGCGCGATCTCGACCTCATGCGCGACATTCTTTCGGGCGGCGTCATCATGGCGCTGATGGACGCGCCCTGGGCTCCGATCTACATCGTGATCTGCTTCCTACTTCACCCGTTGATCGGCCTTGTGGCCCTCGTCGGCGCGGTGGCGATAGTGACGATCGCACTCGTAAATGAGCGAGCGACGAAGGGCTTGCTCTTGCGAGCCTCGCTCACGAACACTCGCGCGATCGACAGGCTGGGCTCCTCGCTGCGCAATGCAGAGGCAATTCGGGGGCTCGGGATGGGGCCCGCTATCCGGTCATGGTGCACCGGAATCCGCGAGGAAGCGCTAGGTTACTCCGTCAGCGCGGGCGAGCGCGGCGGCACCCTTCTTGCGTTGTCCAAGTTTCTGCGCATGGCCATCCAAACGGCCATGATGGGCGTCGGTGCGTACCTGGCTATTAACCAGGAAATCTCCGGGGGCGTCCTGTTTGCGGCGTCGCTTATCATGGGTCGGGCGCTTGCCCCGATTGAGATCATGGTGGCGCAATGGAAAAGTATCGTGTCCGCGCGCAGCGCCCATGCGCGCCTGGAACGCATATTCGAGGAGAACCCGCCCATTGCCGGACGCGTGCGTCTGCCTGACGTCAGGGGTACGGTTTCCGTCGAGAACCTTTTCGTCCTCGCCCCCGGTACGAACACGCCGGTCGTCATGGGCGCGACGTTCACGCTGAACGCGGGAGAGGTCGTCGCCCTCGTCGGGTCATCGGGCTCGGGCAAATCCTCGCTCGCGCGTGCGCTTGTGGGTGCGTGGCCGCCGGCGCAAGGATGCGTGCGACTCGATGGCAACGATTTGCGCCATTACGATCCGGACCAACTCGGCACCGCGCTCGGCTACCTGCCCCAGGATATCGAGCTGTTCTCCGGTTGCGTGCGCGACAACATTGCGCGCTTCCGAGCGGACGCGGCCGATGCGCAGGTGACCGAGGCGGCAACACACGCCTCTGCGCACGAGATGATCCAGCGCCTCCCCAACGGGTATATGACCGACATCGGGGAGGATGGAGTCGGACTGTCGGGTGGGCAGCGGCAGCGGGTCGGTCTCGCGCGCGCCCTGTTTGGCAAGCCGAGCTTCGTCGTGCTCGATGAGCCTGATGCCAATTTGGACAGCGATGGCAATCGCGCACTGATCCGGGCCATCGAAGGGTTGCGGAGAGACGGAAAGACCGTTGTGATCGTGACCCACAGGCCGAACCTCCTGTCGGCGGTGGATCGAATGATCATCATGCAGGAAGGACGAATAGCGCAGATGGGCAGTCGTGACCAGTTGCTGCCGTCGCTCGTCGGCCCGAACGTAGCGCCGGCACCGCGGCGGCCCGTCTGGGATGGAGGGCGCGCCGGACCGCCGGCGTCAGATCCAGCGCACTCTCTCCTCCGCCGGACACGCGTCGATGCATAACGAGTCGAGACCAACGATGATGATGCCTGACACCTCGAAAAGGACTGCAGTCATAGCACGCGTTCGCGGGCTCCCGACGCGGACGGCCCGCTCGACGCCTGCCTCCGCTTGTACAAGCGCGGTGGGGCCGACACTTTCCGCGCTCTTGCGTGCAGGACGGGTGACTCGAGCTAGCTTCCCGCAGATTTTCACGCCGTTAGATTTTGCCGGCCCAGACCACAAGCCGGCACACGCAAACCTCTCCGGCGACTGGCGCAAGCCCGCGCGGATGGGCTTTGGCATCGTCGTGCTGACCTTCGGCATCCTCGGCGGGTGGGCCTCTCTGGCCAGCCTCGACAGCGCGGTGGTCGCTTCGGGTACAGTTGTGGTCGAAACCGACCGCAAGGCGGTTCAGCACCTTGCGGGCGGTATCGTGCGTGACATTCTCGTCTCGCCCAACGCACACGTGACCGAGGGTCAGGTGCTCGTGCGCCTTGATCTCACCGAGGCGCAGGCGCAGGGCGAAATCGCGAGGTCCGCCGTCTTCTCGCTGCTTGCCGAGAAGGCACGGCTGCAGGCGGAACTGGACGGAGCCGAAATGGTCACTTTCCCGCGCGAACTCACGCTAGGGAGCGCCCCCCTGGCCCAGCGCGCGATGGAAGACCAGTTGCGACTGTTTAACAAGCGCCGCTTGGCCCGTACGAACGAGGTTCCCATTTTGCAGGAGCGCATCGCCCAGTCCGAACGGAAGATCGAGGCCGTACAATCCCAAAGCGAGGCTGTCCGTTTGCAGATCGAGAGTATCACAGAAGAGCACGACATGCTGGCGCCCTTAGCCCATAAAGGCATCATTCTGGGCACGCGGCTGACCGCGCTCAAACGGCAGCAGGCCGATCTCCAAGGTCAGCTTGGTGCCTTCCTTGCCGGAATAGCGGGCGAGCGCCACACTATCGGCGAGGCGCGACTCCAGATCGAGCAAGTCGGGCGCGAGGCCATCGAAGAGGTCTCGGCACAGTTTGCCGAGACCAGTGCCAAGCTCGCCGACGCCGGCGAAAAGCTGCACGTTGCAGATGACGTGCTCAACCGCACCGAAATACGCGCACCGCGGTCCGGGCGCGTTGTCGGCTTTAAGGTACACACGATAGGAGCCGTGGTTCGCCCCGGCGAAACCTTGATGGAGATCGTCCCTGATGACGACACTCTGATCGTCTCCGCGAAGATGTCGCCGGTCGACATCAACAATGTTGCCGAGGGCCTTCCTGCCGAGATCCGACTGCCTTCGTTCAAGGCTCGCTCGACGCCGGTCGCGATCGGCGAGGTGCAGACCGTTGCCGCGGACGCGCTCCATGACGAAGTGACGCGTGAGCCCTACTACGAGTTGAAAGTTTCCGTGCAGGTCTCTCAGTTCCCCGAACAGGTCCGCGAGAAACTTAGGCCCGGCATGCCGGCGGAGGTGATCGTTGCTACCGGCGAGCGGACCGTGCTGTCCTACTTGACGCAACCTCTAACGGACGCGTTCCGTCTCGGCATGCGCGAAAACTGAGCCCCCTTCCTTAGACAGGATCAGGGTAGACCGCAGAGGCGCGGCAATATGGCAGGATCGATGACTGCTGGGGCAAAGATCGGGCGAAGCGCGCTTCCGTTTCCACGGCCGCCTCCAACCGACTTAGGCGTTCCGGACTACACGTCATCTATGATCGGCCAGAACGACCAACGAAACCATTCTAAGGCTTGCGGCCAGAGTGGACGCGTTTCTTGCTGCCCCATCCATGTCCGGGACGTGCGCCATGCGATGCGGCAATAGCTTGCGAGTTCAAGCTCGTGCCAAGCAACAGAGCAATGGATGGAGGTGTTACAACAGCAAAACGCCCGGCATTCTTTAGAAATTCACGACGTGCCTGTTCTTCCGGGACAAGTTTATCTGTCTTTACTTTGGAATATTTCCAGCTCTTCATCAAATGTACTCCAGGCTTAGAATAACAACTCTAACCTCTAACCATATAAACTATCATATGCGACTCGTGAAGACAACGCGCCATCAAGATACAATTCAGGAAATTAAGTATTACTACACTTTTGACCCGAGATCGCCGTCAAGGAGGATGCTAGTGGCGCGGCGTCCAAAGTCGAGCGGACTCCGTCGGCCCAAGCCATCGCCATGTAGGAGTCGCCACATACCCCACAGCGAATTGCCGACCAGGCGCAATGGAACGCCGAGGACGGGATGGTACAAGGGGAAGACACGCCGCCAGTGTTGAAAGCGAACCAATGGGCGCCGCACATATTGCGCCGGTGCTCTGACGCCAAAGAAGTGACTCAATGCCAGGAGTTGAGTATCGAACGCGTTCCGCGCGCTCTGGTCGGGCAAGGATGTTCGGAGCACCGCCCAATCCAGCTTATGCTGTTCCGCCAGCCGCGCCAGATCATAAAGGTGGCGAAAGTCGGTCCTTCCGCGCCAGTAGTCCGCCTCCTTGATGAGATCATGCATGATCCAGTGGAGGGCCCGCGACTGTGGGGCGGGGATTTTCGCCCTAAGGCCGTGACGGCGGGCAAGCCTCGGGGACTCGCGGTCAATCTCCCGGTACGGCCGGAGCTCCAGGAGACCGACGTCTTGCGGGCGCGCCATGCCACCATCGACCGTCACTTCGGCATAGCCAAGCTTGGCAAGGCAAGCCCGGGCAGCCCCTTCTTTGGCCGTTTCCACAGCCACGTCGAGATCGCTCATGATCCTGTCGGGAACCCTGCCGCTCGACGAAAGGAACAAGGGAACGGCCCCTTTGAGCAGGACCGGAACGACGCCCCCCTGATTGAGGGCAGCAACGGTTTCATTCAGCTGCCTGCGCAAGCGCAAATTGCGTTCCCGGTTGCAGCGGTAAATGAACTGAAGATACTGGCCCACGTCTTCGGGGAGCCGGTCAAGCTGGCCCGTGTGCGCAAGAGTGGCGAACAAGACGGGCGTAAGCAGAGTGTGGTTGGCGAGTGCAATTACCGCCTGCCAGTCGGCCGTTACCACCAGGCGGCCGCTAAGTCCCGCGATCAGGGCCTCGAGCGCATCCCTGGTGGGCTTCATCGGCACGCCGCCTTCAGCAGTTCCAACGCGTCATCCAATTTGGCATAGGTCAGGCAAAAGCCCTGTGCCGATCGGATGACTTGGCAAAGAACGTCGAACGCGGTGCTGCTTAGCTCTTTATTCCGCGCAAAGGCGCCGTTCAGCAAGCCACCCAGGATGTCGGTCGGGTCAATCACCCGCAGTGAAGGTTTGGCATCCTGCGTCCGACAGAGCAAGACCACCCAGCCCACGGGCCGGGGAACGGGAGGGACATGATCCTTAGGCACAAGAAAGCGCACGCGCCTGCGATCGGGGCGCCGGTAAACCGGAGACCTGCCGAGTTCGGGGAAAAATTGTCCGAGAATGGACCATGATCCCGATTTGACTGCAGGCGCAAAAGCAAGGCCGATACCCTGTCCGGCCGAGTCGAGAAGTGTCACATCGTCTGCCGCGAAGCCAAACCCCGCGTGGACCAGCGCCAAGGTCAGCGTCGTCTTGCCCGAGCCGGGGTTACCACAAAGGAGGAGCGTGCGGCCGTTCTTGAAAAGCGCCGCCGCATGGAGGGCGAGTTCATATTCACTGTCCCCAAGCACTTCGGCCAGCAGTTGCCCTTTGACCATAATGGGTATCTCGTCTCGACCACAGGAATCAGTCCAGTGGCCATCCCGGAACAGGTGGATCCGCTCCCTGCGCTCAACCAGATGGAATAGAACGTCGACGGCCCTGTTTCGAACTTCGAGATGCTGAAATACGGTCGCGGCCGGAAAGGCGACGGCCGCCGGATACAGTATGCGCACACACACGCCTGGAACAGCAACGACCTGGCAGATATATTGATGAGCTGCGGTTGGGCACGGCGGTGGAGCAGGCTGGATTAGGCCGAGTTGTTCCCAGTCTTGAAGGGCAGCCTCGACATAGCCATAGGCCTCTTGCCTATCAACGCCACGGGCTGCCATCTCGCCCAAGATAGCCTCGACCGGCACGCCTTCTTCAAGCGAGCGCCAGATATCCGCCGCAGTGTCATTGAGCGCAAAAACTACCCCCTGCGTTGAACTGAGCAGGATATTTTGTCCTTTGATGCATGCAAGCCGACCTTGGGGAACTAACCTCGCCGTAGCATACTCGATAAGGGGAGGCCCCGCAGTTCGGTCAGTGGTTCGGGTTTGTTGCGGACTCACAGAAGCCGTCATCCTCGTTTGTCTGGGCGTGGAGATCGTTCCATTCGAGTGGAACTCACGACCAGAGAGACACGATCTTCGTCAATCGCCCGAGTCATAGCATTCCTCTCCGCTCCCATAGCGGTACCTTGCCAACCCCGTTGCCGTGCGGGCACTTTTGCTTGAAGTCGCAGGTTATGCATTGAGCGGTCGCTGTGTTTCGCACTGATCATCGCTTGCATTCAGATGTTCTGTAACAGCGCCAGCCGCCACTCCTTGCAAATCAATCACTTGCCACACAAAATCGCCTCCAGCGGCCTCGGACCGGCAAAGTTGGGCTAGAAGGCGTTTCGCCCCGTCCAGATGCGGGGGATGGTCAGAAGCAGGATCTTTATGTCGAGCCAGACCGACCAGTTGTTGACGTACCACATATCGTGTTCGACACGCTTGATCATCATGTAGACATGCGGCGTCGCGCCGCGGCAGCCATTTATTTGTGCCCAGCCGGTGATCCCCGGCTTCACCTTGTGCCGAGCCGGATAGAGAGAAATGATCTGGCTGTATTCGCTGTCATGCGCCAGCGCGTGCGGCCGCGGGCCTATCAACGACATGTCGCCCTTCAGCACGTTCCACAGCTGCGGAATCTCGTCGATACTGAACCTTCTCAATATGCGCCCAACGCGGGTGACGCGGGGATCGCCCCTGCAGGCTTGAGGGACAACAGGCCCGTCCTCCAGGATCGTCATCGTTCGGAACTTATAGATCTTGAACGTGCGGCCATTGAACCCGGCCCGACGCTGACAGAAGAGCACCGGCCTCCCGGATTCGAGCGCAATCAGCCCCGCTACAACGGCCAGAGGGGGCAGAAGAAATGGAAGGGCGGCAGTGGTCAGCACAAGGTCGAAGAGCCGCTTCGTAAGCAGCTGAGGCGTCGTTAGGGGCGCGCGTTGCAGTTCTATCGCCCTCGTCCCCCCCAGGTTGACGACAGGCCGCTTCAAGAGCGCGCTAACGACGTGGTCCGGAAGGAGCCTTACGGGTACCGGAACCACGCAAAGGTGAGCCGTGATTTTCTCAATCAGGGATATGTCAGCCCAACTGACAGCAAGGACTATCTCGTCGACAGAACGCCGACGCACATGTTCAATGAGCTTATCCATACATTCAAGGAGCGAGCCCTCGCTGGATGCCGCCGGCAATGTAATCGTTTGGCAGACGTCGCATCCGGAAGCCTCGATTGCCTGGACTACGCCACTTGGCACGCGCACGTCCGATTGCGTTACGATCACTACTTGCGGTTTGGCAAGCATGTCCGACCTGGTCAAGGAGGCAAACAGTCGTCCGGCGCCCAAGCGCACGAAGATGATGCCGCCAAGTCCCGTCACGAAGAACAGCATGACGGCTTGGCGCGAAAACATGTCTCCCACCTTGAGTGCAAGCGCCACAACCGACAGGCAAAGAAAGACCGCCGTCCAGATAAGCACGACCTCCTTGATCTGAGAGGCCAGCGACCGCGGCTCGGAACTCAGATATGGGCAGCGCGCATATGCGGAAGTCGAAAAAAGGGCGGCTACAACAACACCGAGCCCGAAGTTCCGGCCGTACTCGCCGAGATGTCCGAAACTCACAAGATCATATACCATTCCCGAGACGATGCTGAGCAGCACGACGGACATTGCCTCGAGAAGCGGAAACGACTGCAGAAGAACATTGCCCTTGAGGGGCACGTTCCACCGCGGTGCGTTTGACGTGGCGCCCGCACGGGGGCCTTCATGAAGAAGTGCCATGACGTTCACCTGCGTTCAAAGCCGCATCCATCCACCAATGTCGTGACGACCGCCCCCTCCTCGGCTGAAAACCGCCGAAATGCCCAGCGTGACTGCGTCCGCCGCCTGCGGTCATTGCCCCTTCACGCGAAGTTCGATTGCCGTGGCTGCGGTAGCACTCGGTTCTTGGAGTTGAGAGAATGGCAGCGACACTGTGCGAATCCAATTCGGCATAAGCTCTAACCCCAAAGGGCAGAGCCGGCGGACACACGACCTTCTCCTTGCCCGCTTCCGGCGCCTGTTAGCCCTTCGGAGTACGTCGAAATGAAATGCTCTCGCGCGCAGCACTGGAGCGGCGGACGCTCCGACGGAAGCAACCGGTTCGGAACTGCCGCTCTTTCACCGTTTGAGCACCGAACCCGAAACCGGTTCCCACTTTCGGGCCTGATCGTCTAGGCGAGCGCCATCGCATCGGCGGCGATCTGTCGCAGCAGGGACTTGCGAATGTGGAGTCGCGGGAACGGCTCCATTCCGATCGTGACAAGGATGTGCTCCCAACGGTAAACCCAATCGTGCATCTCTAGGCAACGGACCGCGTTTGTTCGGCGCAACAATTCTGTGCGGCGGGGGTTTGCGTCGAGTTCGCCAATTACGTCTGCGATACTGCTCGAGTCTGGTGATACCTCGATCACCGCGTCTTGCCAGTCAAAGTGCTCGCCGAATTCGGCGCATAGCGGCGCGGTCCCAAGCATGACGGCGCCGCCCGCGGCCCCTTCGAAGAGACGGGCAGGCAGCACCTGCTCGCCGGCAACCGTGACGGACTTGGAGTTTGCAAGTGCCGCAGGACTGAAAGCCATGAAATAGCGCGTGCGCCTGATGATATTGGCGAGCAGCAACCGATGCTCATGCCAGTCCCTGACCCGGGAATCTGTGCTTGCGAGCGTGTCGTAGAGATAGAAGAAGTCCCGCTCTTCGGCCAGCTTCAGAAGCTGCCGGTGCATTTTCGCGGCTCGGTTGCCGAACGAGTATACGTCGACCACGCGTTTGACCGGCGACAAATACGGCGTTGAAATAAGGCCGTCGACACCCGTGGCAAGAAAGGAACAGGGCGTGCGGGTGTATTGAGGCAGGCGCGGTATGCACGCGCTGTGCAACAGGAACACGTGATCGAACTGGTCCAGGAGCTTCAGATATTGGCGGTCCTGTTCGAGCGTGCTCGACCAGAGTTCGAACAGATACGCGACAGCAACCTTGCAGCGGCCGCGCCAGTCGTGGATCCGAGACAATTCAACAAGACTTTGCGGGCTCCAAGCGACGAAGAAGAAAAGGTCATAGTCTTGGGTGAGCCGAACATGCTCCATGGTTGGTGCGTTCCTCAAGCCTAGCCCTTTGCGAATCGCGCTCGTCAGTCTGTTGAAGTCACGCTGGACGTTGTGAGGGTCGTGCTTTGGCAAGATGGCGTGAAAGTGTCTCGTCAGGTAGTTGTCGATGCCGGGGGCGATCAGATCGGCATCCTCGCATTCGGCAACGATGCGGCAAAACTCATACGCCAACGCAAAGTGAGCCCGGTCCTTCGCATTGAATTCAGAGGCAACCAGTGTACGTCTCTTCAAGGAATTCTCCCGGCACTTGTCGTTCGACTTTCAACTATTCGGCCGCCGCAGGTTGGACCGGCGCATGGTGTTCCAGTGCCGGGAGGGGTTGCCGACCCAGGATCATGTCTGCTGCCTTTTCCGCGATCATAAAGACAGCGGCCGAAGTGTTGGCCGAGGGAACGGAGGGCATGATGGAAGCATCAATGACCCGCAGGCCCTTGAGGCCGTGGACCCGCAACTGGTCGTCCACGACAGATTCAGCACTGTCGGACGGGCCCATCCGGCACGATCCGCACAAATGATAGGCAGTCAGCCCGATTTCGCGGGCAAACTGCAGACGGTCGGCGTCGTCGGCTATTTTCGGGCCGGGAAGCTCTTCCGTGCAGTTGTAGCGCCTGAGCTCGGGAGCCCGAAACAGCTGCTGCACGGCCTTCATGCCGTCGACGACGACCTGTCGGTCCCGATCATCGGCGAGATAGTTGGGCTGGATGAGCGGAGCTTGAAACGGATCGGCCGAGATCGCCCGAACATGTCCGATGCTCTTCGGCCGCAACTGATAGTAGCCAAGCTTGATGACCGGAAACCGCCGCGCGCCGTGGTCGGTATAATTGCCCAGGGTAAGTTCAAGCTGGATATCGGGGGTGGACTGAAGATCCCGCGAGTTGATGTACCCGTAGACGAGCGACGGACTGACGGCGAGAAAGTTCGGGCGGCCCAGCATCCATTTGGCCGCCTCGCGCAGGAGGGCGACGCCGTGTCCGCTGACCGTTTCAATGCCCTCCACCCGGGCGATCAGGTGGACGGTGTAGTGATCCTGAACCTTTGTACCGACACCGGACAATTCGTGCACGACCGGAATTCCAAGCCCCGAGAGCATACCCGCAGCACCGACGCCTGACAGCTGCAGCAATTTTGGTGAGTTCGCGGCCCCAGCCGAGAGGATCACCTCGCCACGGGCCTTCACACAGCTCGTTGGATGACCCGGCCCTCCTCGTGCATATCGAACGCCGATGGCACGCTTTCCCCCGAAGAGGACGGCAGTGGCCTGCGCGTTCGTGCGGACATCCAAGTTCTTCTTTTTGGCGATCGGCCGTAGGAAAGCCCGCCCTGCGCTCACGCGCCATCCCTTTTCTATATAGCGCTGATAGTAACCCACGCCGGCTTGGTTTGCCGCATTGTAGTCGGGATTGCGCGGGACACCGGCATTTAGCGCGGCCTCGATGAATGCATCACAAAGCGGATGTCGCCAATCGCAGTCTGTAACCGGAAGCAGCCCGTCAGTCCCGCGGTAGAAGGGATCACATGCCCCAAGCCTGCGCTCGGTTCTCTTGAAATAGGGCAGCAGGTCGGCGTAGCCCCAGCCTCGATTGCCCTGGCGGGCCCACTCGTCGAAGTCCGCAGCGGCGCCACGGTTGTAGATCATCCCGTTAATTGCGGTCGACCCGCCTAGTGTCTTGCCCTGCACCATTGGAATGGAACGATTGGCCGTGCCCGGGCTCGGCTCCGTTTCGAATTGCCAGGTATATTTCGGATTCGAGCATGTCTTGTAGAGTCCCGCCGGAATGTGCAGAAGGATGCTGCTGTCGGACGGTCCCGCCTCGAGCAGGCACACCGAATTGGTCCCGTCAGCCGCCAGACGATTGGCCAAGACGCAGCCTGCCGCCCCGGCTCCGACGATCACATAGTCAAAGACATCCGCCTCGACCGACATCGGTTCGCGCTCCGCTTATCGCCAGCTTCAGAGAATGGCAGGAAATCCGGCAGATGGCACTTTGCCCATCGGTATTAAGACCTATGAAGGGCTTTCGCGGCGGGCTGAATGGAGAGATGCTGTGCGGGCACAAGCCTGCCGCCAATCTGCATTCTTGGGGAACCTGCGCCGGCCGGCGCACAGGGGAGATGGGGGATGCCTGACGACAATCTCGCCGAGGAAGCCGCCTTGCCGAGAGGACGGATGCGGCATGCCCATCCGCATCTCGTCGGCGACCTCGACGTCTCCGCACAAGCGGAGCCGACGTCTGACACCCGAACGGGTCGCGCGGCCAGCAATCTCTTGAAGTCCCGCCCTAATCGGCGCTGTCTCCTTGCCGGGCTGGCGCTGCCCGTCTCGGGCGTCGTCGGCGCAGCGCTGCATCTGGGCATAGGGCGATCGGGCGGCGGTAAATGGTTCGGGGGCGCGGCCACCTTTCTGCGTCCAAGCGGACCGGTGCTCTCGCGCGCAGATGGGCAGATCATTGAAAATCTTGACATCTATGCCCCCCATGGCAACGGGATCACGGCACTCCATCGGGGCGTCATCGTCCGCAGCTGCCGCATTCGTCATGCCATGGGCAGCGGGATATACGCTTGCGGAGCCGCCGGAATACGCTTGCAGGATCTCGAGATCGATCATGTCGGCGTTCCCCCCTCGGGGACCGGACCAAGCCAGAACCGCAACAACATAGAGCTGGAAAGCTGCCCCGATGCGATCATCATCCGTGTCAAGGCGTCCCGCGGCTCCTCCAATATCTATGTCGTCGACTGTCCGGGCACTCAGATGAGCTTCCTCGAACTGCACGACGCGCGCGGGCCGTTCCCGCGTGGACAGAATGTGCAGTTCAACCGCTCTTCGGATACGAGCCTCGAAGAATTCTCGGCCGAGAACGGTCCCACCTCCTGGACCGAGGACAATATTTCCGCCTTTCACTCGGATCGCTGTACAATTCGACGTGGACTCGTCTTCTACAACAACAGCCCCACGGGCGCTGGCGTCATGCTGGAGGGAAGCTTCAATTGCCGGGTCGATGACGTCGATGCCGTTCAACAGGGCAACGGCGCGTTCTCGGCCGTTCCGCAGGGTAAGGTCGGCAGTGGCGGTTGCTCGTTCAACCGCTGCCGGAGCCGGGACACCTACAATGAGCCACGGGACGGCAGGGACGCCCCGACATCCAACGGCCTGTCGTTCCATACCCGGATATCGGAAGGCGCTGAAAAGCACAGCGTTAGGGACTGCTGCGTCTACGCGCTCGCCAATCCCGGCAACATCA
Organism: Mesorhizobium sp. WSM4840; assembly: GCF_055811755.1. Taxonomy (NCBI): domain Bacteria; kingdom Pseudomonadati; phylum Pseudomonadota; class Alphaproteobacteria; order Hyphomicrobiales; family Phyllobacteriaceae; genus Mesorhizobium; species Mesorhizobium sp. WSM4840. Next base: position 31,482 of record NZ_JBVVQD010000042.1, on the reverse strand, counting down.
TCTGGGAAACGGCGGCCGTGCATGCCGGGTGGTCCATCGAGCGCAAGACATTTGATCCTAGGCCGCCATTGCGGCTTGCCTTCGACTGGCGGTGAGCGGAGGGTGCGCTGGCGCATCGCCTCCGACCATGCCCTACCGACGACGACGCCAAAAGAGAAACAGGTCTGCTAGCATTGACCGCGGCGGGGACATCCCAAGCGTCCACAGAGGCGCTGATGCAAGGATCATGCGTCCCGTCGTCGTGCTCGTATCGATAGGTGTGTCGACGATGCGAAGACCGACATCCTTGGTGCCAAGCCTTTCGATGAGCGCCAGCACTTCGCGGGTTGTGCGCGCAACACGGTACGGTTTCGTGACCGCAATCACGTCTCCCTTCCTGGCACATGCGATCGCCCTCTCCAGCTCCGGCGTCGAGCCGAACATACTGGCCTTCTCGCAGAAGAAGTTCTCGGCTCCCAACCGGGCAAGATAAAGCTTCTGCGCCTCCAGCCTGGCAGCGGGTTCGAAGGAGTTGATACGACAGTAGCCGATGATCATCGCATTCCCCAACCGTAAGAAGCTTTCAGGGAATGGGATGCAAGGGGCCCGACAAGCCGCTGACGATCTGCGAGCCGCGGTTCGTCAGTCCCTTTGTCTTCCTCCCCCTTCACCGAGATTCCGATGTTGGACCGCAATCCGGAGGGGTTCGCGAGCTCCAGATATTGCTTTGCAACACTGTGAGCATCGAACTGTCTAACCCTCTCGCGGGCACCCGCCGACAAACGCGACCAAAGGTCATCATCGTCCAGCACCGCCTTCAGCGCTGCGGCCATCGCCTCGGCCTGTGGTTCGACCACTGCCCCATTCACGCCATCCGCGAGCAGATCCCGGCTGAGCCTTGAAGACCCAACGATGGGCGTGCCGGTGGCGATCGCCTCCATCACCGTTGCCGAGGCGACAGGGACCGTATAGCGCGTGGGGAAAGCGGCGACGCGAACGCGGCTGTGTAGTTCGCGAACGCGTGCTCCCTCTGCCATGCCGAGAAGGACCACGTGCCCCCGTATCGCTTCAGGAAGAGCGTCGACCGCCTCCGTCACCGGTCGTGTGATGTCACCCGTCACGTAGAGCCGTACGGAAGGGTCGTTGAGGGCGCCGAATGCACGGATCGTCGCCTCCGGCGCCTTGTAAGGCGAGGTGCCGGCATGGAGGATTGCCCGCTCGCGATCTGCCAGTCCACGGGACGCATATGACTGGCGATCGATGCATTCGGGAATTTTGAGGATTTGGTCCCTTGGCAGACCAAGATCTAGCACGAGTTCTTCCTGTAGCTCGGACGTAGTGGCGACGACGTGGTGGGAGCGCCGCGAACTTATCCGTCGAATGGCTCGCCAGACTGCCGCGAGCGTCCCTTTCCGCCTCTGAAGATCGTGGACGACCTGCACGATCGTGCCATGCAGCGGAAGCGGCACCGTCTCGCTGTGGATGATAACCTCCGGCCGGAAGCGATTGATGATGCCGATCGCCCGCAGCCACGCCGCGACTGAGGCCGGCCCGGTCAAAGGCACACGGCTCAATCCGATTATCGGCAGCTCGAGGCGAGGCGAAAGAAGTCGCTGGAATTTTGCGCGGCTTTCGAAGGTGCCGACCACGATCTGCACCTGGTGCCCCAGTTCGAGCAACGCCTGGGCAAGTGCCACAATGAAGATGCTCACACCGTCAGGCGAATCCAAAGGTTCGCGCCGGGTCAAGACAATGCGCATTCGATCAAACCCCTCGCATAGGTGCCTGCGAGCGGGCCGCAGCCTCCCGTCGCACTCGCGGCTGTTTCAGTAATGGAAACAAAAGAGGTAGTCATGGGCACGCGCTGAACCTCTCCGAAGTGCACGAGGCGGTAGGATCGATCCTCGGGGCAAATCGATCAGCGACTAATAGGGAGTACCCCGGCCCGCCGGCATGGCCGCACTGCGCTCGTTGACGCGTGAAGCTTGGTGTGCCCTTTGGGCAGTCCTGGCCGGTTCCTGCCGGCGCATGTTCCGGGCCCACCTCACGACACTGCCGCGAAGGCCCGGCTTGGGCGCCTGACCAGGGGTTCATAGATGGCCATCAGCCGGTTGAAGTTTGCTTCGGGCGTGTACTGCTCCTGATAGGCGGCATAGGCCCGGCCTGCCAAGTCCTCCAAGGCAGATCGGTTTGAAAGCGCCCAGCGCACCTGATTGGCCAATGCGCCGGCATTGCCGACAGGAACGACAAGGCCGGTGACGTCTGGCTCCACGACCCCTTTGATCCACGGCAGCTCCGAGCAGATGACCGGCAGCCGGCTTGCGAAGGCCTCGATGACGGTCATGGGAAACAATTCATACCCTTTAGACGGAAAGAGCAGGAATGCTGCAGCCTGCATCTCCTTCAGCACCGTCTCGCGCGACTGACGCCCGAGATATTCCACGCGCTCGCCCGCAGATTGCTCGACGAGCGGAGCCAACGGCCCGTCGCCGATGATCCGCAGCGGATAGTCGATCTCCTTCCACGCCTCGAGCAGCGTGGCCACTCCCTTGTGGTGCTCATCCAGTCGTCCGACGAACAGCCCTCCATTGCGACGAAGGTCACCGAAGATCGGCGGCCTGGCAACTGCGTTCGGCTTGACGACAATGCGTTCGGCCGGCAGGCCGCCTTCCACAAGCTTGCGCCTGGCCCAGTCGGTAAGGGCAATGAAGCGGTCGACCTTGCGGGACCAGGTGCCGACTCTCTTGTGAAACTCGACCATTGCGGCAAGGGCGAGCGTACCCGCCAGGGAATTCCTGTAGACCTTCTTCGGAACAGTCCACCAGCAGGCGTGGCCGAGACTTCGCTCCCGAAGCCTCTCATCGGGATAAAGCAAGGCGCTGGGACAGAGGATCCTGAAATTGTGCAAGGTCATTACTGATGGCACGCCGGCCTCGCGGCACGCATCCAGGATCGAGGGGCTCAGGAGAGGAAAGAAATTGTGGATATGGACGACATCCGGTGAAAATTCCGCCAATTTTCGGGACAGGGCCCGCCGTGAATGACGGTTGTAGACAACCCCCAGGGCGGTAGAAATCTTGCGCGCGACCCGCACGATATCGTCATTCGTGGCGGAGAACAGCTCGACGTCGACCCCATTCTGCTTCAGGCACGCGAACTCCTCCCGAACCACGCTGTCCTCTCCGGCCCTTATCTGGTAGAAATTATGAACCATTAAGACGCGCATCGCAGTCCGCCCCGTCCGAATCTCAATTCGGCATCCCGGACGCCCGTGGCGACGACGCGACGGCTCCGGCAAAGTCGGCCTTTGGCAAAACGACCTCCACAACGTCGCCGGGCGCAAGCCCGAGATCTTCGCTGCCGGGGAGCGTCTCTGCGCCCTGCTCTCGCTTTCTATGGACTGTTATCTCGGGCCGACCCGCGGCTATCAGCAAGGTGGATTGCGCTTGACCTGTAAGCGCCAGCTTCTGCGCGGTACCCTCAAGACGCGCCGAGATCTGGGCCAGATTCATATAGGCCTCCTGTAGCTCCCCCAAGGCCGCGATTTGTCGTTCACTGTCGATCTTGTTCATCTGTCTGACATATTCACCGCGCTGGCGCTCGATGTTCGATGCCTGGACGATCGTGTCGAGCAGTTGGGTTGATGACATAAGCACCGCTCGACGGGCTTCAGATAGACGCGTGGTCGGCGCCAGGCCCTTCTGAAACAGCGTCCTGACGCTCTCGTATTCGTCGGCGTCGGCCTGGCTTCCCTCTTCGTCCTTCTTCTTCTTTTCAGACAGAAGCCCCAGTTGCAGGTTAGTCTCCTCGACAGCACGTCGCAGAAGCTCCTTGTCCTTTTCACTGTCTGACAGCCGAGCTTCGATATGCGCTGTTGCCGTTTGCTTCAATCGTTCGGCGAGCGCCTCAGGCACCGGCACGTTCTCGACATGTTTGACTTCTTCGCCGAGTTCGGTGCGAAGGCGCCAAATGCGAGCCTGTTCCATTGCGAATTGCGCCCATAGGGCTTTGTACTCGGAACGGAAATCGGCCGCTTCCATGAGCGGATTGGCGATGCGAACCTGGGCAGCGCTGTAGCCACCCGCAACCGCCACAGCCTGTCGGACGGTCATACCCGGCCGGAAGATGTACTCTCCCGGCTTGGCCACATCACCATAAACATAGATGGGCCGGTATTCGGCAAGCGAAACGAAGACCTGGTCGGTCTCGATCAGGTGCGTTATTTCACGGCCGTCCGCGGTCCCCTGCCGATACTGCTTGCTGGCGAGACTGCCAGCGATTATTTCCTGCGCTTGTTGAATGGAAAGGCCGCTGACTTGAACCGCTCCAACCAGCGCCAAGTTCACCTCGCCGTCCACTCCGATCAGCAATCGCTGCCTGAAATCCGGAATACCAGGGACCGATACTTCCAGCGTATCTCCGGGCTGTAGCGTGTAGTCGGCAAGTGCCGCTGTCGGAATCAGAGCGATGGCGCCAGCCAACGAAGCGAGGCGGGTCGAAGCCATGGTCATCGACAGCGCCGACAACAAGGATCTCAACAGCTTCATGGGTCCCCCAACGGTTGCCTCCGTATCTCTACGGGCGACTTAGCACGGGTTTCTCCGGCGCGGCCGAACCTGCGCAGTGGATGGCCCTATACTACCAGAGGAGGCATAGCCAAGGCCGAGGCAAAATGGCTGGCTCGCTGGCTCTTTCGAGGCACTCCTCATGGAAGCGGCACGGCGCCGACGCATGAGCGGGCACATCAGCGGACGGCTCTCCTGCTCCTGCCGCGCCAAAATCGGTACAACGCGATCCCCTTCTACCGAGAACGATAGCCCGCCGATGTCGGGTGGGCCGCATCCATGTTCGGTCAGATGTATGAACAAGCGCAATGCTGCGTTCGACCCGCTTCAACTGGAGGGGGTTCCACAGCCAAGGCCGGAACGCTGGCGCGAAGTGCAATCAAATAGCCGTATGAGAAAGCAATTCCCACAATCTGTACAGGGCTCTCCAGGACTGGATTGACGAACATGGCGAGGAAAATCGTGATGAAGACTGTGGACGCATGATTGCTAACACCGCGTGGCAGTCGATTTGGCGGGAAGGCCACCAAAATGGCAGACACGATCAAAATGAAACCAATGACCCCCGTCCGCAATATGGCTTGAAAGAACGAATTGTGAATTCCTGTCGAGAGTATCTCAAGCATTTTGGCATGCGTAATATTCCTGGTGTCAGGAAGAAAGGTAATATCCTCGAACCCGGGAAACTCATATCGCCATCGGACCGATTCCTTCCCAAATCCGATGCCAAATCCGTATGTATCCGCAAGGGATGCGAGTGCGTCCGAAATGAACGCGAGTCGGATCCCGGAATTCGGGTCCAGAGCAAAGGTTTGAGGTATGAAGTTCAGCCCGACGGCATAGGCCGAAGTCAGTGCGGTCGCCAGAGCTGCGGCCATCAACCGGCCAGGCACGCCAATTAGAATGACGATCATCGTGACCGCGAGCACCTTGAACTGAGCCAAGGGGCTGGCGAGGGCTATTCCCAATAAGAGCAAAATGCCGCCGTATCGGCGCCAGTCGTTCGTCAGAAAAATACCGCCTGCAATGAAAAACGCGGCAATGACCATGTTATTGATCAGCGAACCATAAAGAATCGGTATCGTGGCTTGCGGAGATGCGCCCTGATATTGCACGTCCTGCTGAAACATCACCGCCGGAGCGACAACGAGAGACAGGAACAAGAAAACGGGTGCACCAAAAAAGGCATTGCCATTCATCAGCCTGCGGCGGAAATAAGCCTTGGATGCCCATGCGACGGCGAAGAATCCCACAATCGGGACGATTTGCCTTATGACTGCTTCTTGAAGGAAGTGAACCTGCCAGGAATCCGGCATCAGCCCGTATCTGGACAGCAGGGCAATGAAGAGGCAGAAGGCGGTGTAGACCGCCAGCAGACGAGGCGGCACCGTCTGCCGCAGCACGGCATAGGCCAGACAGACACCGACCGGGATCACTATGAAGAAAGGGCCAAGCAGGCGCAGGGATATTGCGAGGGCGCAGGCCAGCCAAATGCCGGAGAGAAAGAGGGTGTAGTCGAGCACGTCAGGGGAATGGCTGCAAACGAGGTCGACCGGCTCTGAACCCTTCCTGCGTGACAATGTCGCTGGCGAGGTCATGGCCTGTATTCCCGGTTAGGACTGAAAGCCGCACGGTTGATCCTGGTCAAAATTACTGCCGAGAGTTTCTCTGCAGGGATGATGCGCAGGATTCCCTCAAGGTGGTCCGCGAAAGTGCGGCGTGCCTTCAGCACCAGGAGGACCTCGCTGATGACGCCCATGGCCGCTTCCAGATCAGCAGTGCGGTCGGTGCTGTGAAAATCAACCACTATACAACTGTATTCTTGCTGCAGATGCTGGAGTGCAGCGGAGATGGAGAGCGAGGCATTCAAGTCGGAGATTGACCCCGTGGGCCTGAGAACCAGAACTTCCAGCCCTTCCTGATCCGCGGGAATGGTGGCAAACGCCCTGGCGAGCTTGCGACCTGGCTCCGCGTTCAGCATTGGCTGGTCCATTGATGGCTTTTGCCAATTGGCATCAACGAGCAGTGTCTTTTGCCCGGTCGCCGCAATGATCCTTGCGAGATGAACCGCCACCGTGGAGCTTCCGGACCTGCCGAGGGGTGAAGCAACGCCGATTACAAATCCGCTTTGGCGGCCCTGAACTCCGCGCATCCGGGTGGCAATCTTACTCAGCGAGCTGTGAAGCTCGGGAGCGTCCTTTGAGTAGACGGGCTGCAAAGACTGCTCGCATGGCCCCACAACATTCCACCTGCGGCGGGGAATTCTGGGGATGCCTACAATCCGATCAAGGCCGGTCGACCTGTGCACATCCTCGACCGTTATAAGGCGGTGGTTCATTGCTTGCCTGATCAATGCATGACCAACGCCGGCAACCCCACCGGCCATAACGGAGAGCGCTACCATCAGGACCGTTGGCGGCCAACTGCGTTGGCGAGGCGGTTCGGCCGCCGTGATAACCCTTGCGCTCGGGATCAGCGACGAGGCGCTAAAATCGGAGTGGGTCCGCTGCAGAAGGGCATTGTAAAGCGAGCGATAAACCTCGGCCGCGCTCTGCTGCTCGCGGAAAAGGACTCTTGCCCTCTCCGCAGATTCAGGGTCTGATGGGGGTTTCTTCAGTGGTTCGGTCACAAAAGCCTTTTCCCGAAGTTCCGCCAGCCGCTTGTGCAGATCAGAGGCTTCTTCCGCGCGAGCCGCCTGCCGGCTCTCGCGCTGACTTCCGATGTAACCGCCGGCGATCGCGTTCGCGAGCATGGCCGAGAACTGAGGATCGGAAGAGGTGGCCCCTATCTCGACGGCGCGGGAGGAACCCAGCTGATGAACGGAAAACGCGCGTCTCACAAGGACCATCGCCTCATGCCGAATATTTGGCTCCGCCGTCGGCAGTTCGGTGCCGAAGAGAGACGCCAATTGGCTCCGCACATAGCTGGAGATCCGCGCGCGCAAGCTGTCATCCATCACAAACTCTTCGTCTTCCGCTAAGCCAGTGTGGTCAACAACGCGTCCGACGACCTCGTCCGACTGAATGACCTGTATCTGGCTCTCTACATAGACCCGCTCATCTGCCTCAGCTTCGCCCGGTTGCGAAGCGGGCGGAGATGAAAGGAGGATCGTCGCATAGGCGGTGTAATATCCAGGCGAAAGGACCGCATATGCGCCGCCGACACCAAGGCTCACAACCATCCAGAGGAGGCAAAGGCGCCAACTGCTTCGAACAAATCTCAAGATGTCTTTCGCGGTCAGCTCGTCGCGATCCTTGGGGGGGATCGGCTGGTGAGGCGACCCGGACGGCTGAACGACAAAGTGATCAGTGGCGAACATACATGCTCTCCTACGACCGGAAACGATCGGCCTCGTGCTCCAACGGCGCGGATTGGGACGCCGGCGGATATCCTCGCACCCGGCCTGCGTCGCAAGCTGCCGCCGTGCGAAGGACGGCCGCTCCGCCAATGAGGAAGAAGCCGGCTGAAACCACCAGCACGACGACTTCCTTCGCCACCATCGCATAAACAATGGCTTGCTCCGCCATGACGAAAGACAAAAAATATGCGGCCACCAGGAATACTAGCAGACCGGATGCGTTAAGGGCGGTCCATTCATTTTCATACCCGTAACTAAACATGAATATATTTGATGTGAATGTATTTATGTTCATCAGCAATGGTATAATTGCCATTGCGCGCACGATAGGTGTCGCTCCTGAAAATTCATCTCCAAAGAGGATCAATATTATATTTGGAGCAACAAAGAACATTCCAATACTCATCGCCGTTCCGCCTGCTATGGTGAATAGTGATCTCCTTATCAGTCGTATCCCGGCAGCAGGGTCGACATGAGCGTAGTATGAAACCCTCGGGAGGAAGGTATCCATAAGCAACTTGAAAAATACCCGCGCGGCTAATAGGAATTTTTCGGCGACAGAATATTGTCCGGCTGCGACATAACCTTCGAAATGCTCGACAAGGGCGACAGGGAGGGTGACGAGGGCAGCGTCCATGGCTACGAAGAGGCATCCGCTCCAGCCATTGCGCAGCTGCATTCCAATCGTCGAAAGCGTCACGGACCTGAAGCCGCCGAACCCAATCGGAAGGATGAAAGGTAAGCAGATGACGCCACTGACGACGGGAACTGCGCTTTGGATGGCAACGGCGAGCGCGACCTGGTCAGGTGATGCGACCAAGGCGACGAAACAGACTAGCGCCAGAACGCGAGCAACAACCACCGCGACGGCCGCCTGCCAGGCGCGTTCCAGGCCGACGAAGAGCCAGGCCGGAAAAATAATGCTGCCGGCGGCCGCGAGCATCGCGCACAGGAATGTCGGCCTACTGAGCGCCAGGACGTCGCCGGCCAGCACAAGGCCAACCAGGCATACGGCAACGAACAGCACTGCCTTGGTGGCCATGACCTGAGCAGCGAGTGACGCGATCGCCGCCGGCTCGTATCGAAGGGAAGCAACCCTGCGCTGCGCGGTCCAATGAAATCCATAGGCCACGACGACGGCAGCGAGTTGTCCGATGGCGAGCGCATACGCGTACTGCCCGAAACTCATGGGTCCGAGGACACGCCCGGCATAGGGCAAGATGATCAGCGGCTGCAGGACGTCGGTGACATGCAGGACAGCCAGACTGGCGGCCTGTTTGCTCAGAGTCATGGTAGCCTCCAGTCAGGTGCCTGTCGAGGCAATGCAAACCACACCGTCCAGACATGGGCAGCGCCGCCTCCCAGCAGCGCCAAAGAACAGCCGCCCGTGAAGGAGTTGGCGCAGATCAGCAACACGGCGGTCCGAGTGTGTTCACTGGTTCCGCCTCCCTCTAACCGTCACGAAGTCTGCGCCTGGGAAGCAGCGACGCCTGCAGCAAAGCCAGGATGAACAGGCTGTTCGTCACGAGATACCTGCTCGCCAGGCGGCGGGGATCCTGGAAGAGCCGGTGCAGCCATTCCAGCCCGCTCTTCTGCATCCATTGCGGCGCCCGCTTGACGTCTCCGGCGTGGAAATCGAAAGCTGCTCCTACCCCCAACATGACCGCATTGATCCGGCCGCGATGCGCCTGCATCCAGCTTTCCTGCTTGGGACATCCGAGCCCCACCCACACGATCCTCGCACCGGACTGATTGATCATTCTGACCACTGCCTCATCTTCCTCGGCCGACAGAGGGCGGCGCGGAGGTGAGTAAGAGCCCACGATGTTTATGCCGGCAAACTCGGTTCGAATGCACCCTCCGAGACGCTGGAGGGTGCCCGGGCTGCCGCCGTACAGGAACATTGGCGTGCCGAGTTCCGATGCCCTCCGGCAACAAATCCACATCAGGTCCGGTCCGCTGATGCGCGGCTGATCCGCGTGTCCCTGCCGCCTCAGCATCCAGGCCACCGGCGCTCCATCCGGCGCGACAAGGTCGGCGCTATCCATCGCTTCGGCATGGGCGCGATTGCGGCGGGCGGTGACGACACTGTGGACATTGCACAGGAAAACCGTTCGGCTCTCCCGCCGTAGGGCCCAGTCGAAGACGCAGTTGACTGCCTGCGCCAAGCCCAGGGCGTGCACGGGTACCCCAAGCACTTGCTCGCGCAACTGTCCCTGATCGATCGCGTGTCCCTGATCGATCGCGAGCTCTGTCATGCCACACCCTCGATTGCTGCAATAGGTGAGCCATCATCACAGCGTGCGAGCACTTCGAGTTCAATTGCTATTCCGAACGGGAAGCTGGCGGGCGGCGCGCTCACCGGAGGTAGCTAAAAGGAATATCCCTTGTTCTCTCCGTGGTGCCGAAAGAGCGCATGAAATGCGCAGCCCGTCCCGCCGTCGAGCAGGAGGTAAAGCCCCATCACCGCGGGTTTGCCTACGGCATTGTTGTCGGGCGACACCGTGACGATCTTGACGCCGATATGGCCGCCTGCCGACGTGCCGGCCGCAACGGAGAGAACAAGGGATTTAGGTACCTCCGATGAGCGCCGCCCGCCGGCTTCCGTTCGGAATAGCATTCGGAATAGCAATTGAACTCGAAGTGCTCGCACTGTGATGATGGCTCACCTATTGCAGCCATCGACGGTGGCATAACAGAGCTCGCGATCGATCAGGGAGTGGTGGGATGTCGCAAATGTTCGCGTATGATGCCCTCTGGTTGCAGCCTAAAGAATTCACGCAGGATTATCTGGCATCGCTGTGCATCGCATTGGCGCAGATCGATACGGATGCCGTGCAGGAGGCGATACAGATGCTGCGCGCCGTACGCGATGCGGGCGGCACAGTCTTCGTCGCCGGCAACGGCGGCAGCGCAGCGACCGCCTCCCACTGGGTCAATGACCTCGGTAAGGCCACGAAGCGCTCGGGAAGGCAGCCAATCCGGGTCATGGGCCTGACAGACAACGTCTCCTGGATGACGGCGCTCGGCAATGACGAAGGCTACGAGCGTATCTTTGCCGGCCAGATGGAGAACTTCGCCAAGCCGGGTGACGTGCTCATAGTGATTTCAGCCAGCGGGAACTCGCTTAATCTCGTGCGGGCAGTCGAACTCGCTCGCGAAAGGAAGGTAGCCACCATCGGCATTGTCGGTTTTGACGGCGGCACGCTTAAAGAGCTCGTCGATCAGCCAGTATGGGTGCGGTCTGAAAAAGGCACCTACGAACTCGTCGAGGACGCCCACGCCGCGATCTGTCATGCCATCACGCGATACCTCGTCGCCGACCGACCGGAGCGCGGTCAATGAATATTGTCCTGCCGAGCTCTCCCTGCCTGCAAAAGGCAGATGTCGAGGGCCGCACCTACAGCCGGCCGCGCCAGGCGGTCATCCTGGCCGGCGGGCGTGGCACGCGCATGCGGCCGATCACACTCGACCGCCCGAAACCAATGGTGCCGGTGCTCGGCCGCCCTTTTTTGGAATACCAGATCGAACAGCTGCGGCAGGAGGGGTTCGAAAGGGTTCTTCTTCTACTCGGGTATTTGCCCCATGTGGTGATGGACCACTTCGGCGACGGCAGCAGGTTGGGCCTCAGTATCGAATATGCCGTCACCCGTCCCGACGACCTCACCAGCAGCCGGGTATCCAATGCCCGTCACCTCATAGATCCGTGCTTCCTGCTGCTGTATTGTGACAATTACTGGCCGATGCGCATGGAGCGGCTGTGGCAACGCTTCTGTGCGGCCGGCAAGCCTGGAATGATCACGGTCTACAGCAACAAGGACGGCTATTCACGCGGCAGCGTGATCCTTGATGCGGACGACAATGTGACCGTCTTCGACCGGCTCCGCACCACGCCTGGGCTGCAGGGAGTCGAGATCAGCTATGCCATACTGACCGATCTCGCCCTCGAACTCCTGCCCGACGAGGACACCCTCTTCGAGGAGGCCATCTACACGCCGCTCGCGACGCAGCATCGCCTCGCCGGCTTCGTGAGCGAGCACCGCTATTACAGCGTGGGCTCGATCGAGCGTCTACCCGCGACGGAGCGCTTTATGAGACGCGAAAAAACCATGCTCGTAGATAGGGACGGCGTACTCAACTGCAGACCGCCACGGGCTCAATATGTGTGTTCATGGGACCAGTGGGAGTGGGTTCCGGGTGCAAAGCAGGCGTTGGCCCTTCTGAACGAGGCCGGCTACCGCATAGTCATCATCTCGAACCAGGCAGGGATAGCGCGCGGAGCGATGACCGCCGCTGATCTCGAGGCGCTTCACCAGCGCATGTGCGCCGAGTCCGAAGCCGTCGGCGGCAAGATCGCGGAGATCTACCACTGCCCACACGGCTGGGACGACGGCTGCGACTGCCGCAAGCCCAAACCCGGCATGCTGTATCAGGCACAGCGCGACTTTGATCTCGACCTCACACGCACACTCTTTGTCGGCGATGACGATCGTGACCGTCAAGCGGCCGAAGCCGCGGACTGCCTATATGCGCAAGTAAGCGAGCAATGCTCGCTTCTGGACCTCACCCGTCAACTCCTTTCGAAAGCGGAGCAGGGCAGACATGAATGAACCAACACGCGTTCTCGTCACCGGACACAATGGATATCTCGGTTCTGTCATGGTGCCCGTGTTGCAGGCGGCGGGCTATGAGGTGGTCGGGCTGGACATGGGATATTTTCGTGCGTGCACCCTGGGAGCCGACAATACCAGTGTGCCCGAGATCACAAAGGATCTGCGCGCCATCGAACCCCCGGATCTCCAGGGCTTTGACGCGGTGATCCATCTGGCGGCACTCTCGAACGACCCGATCGGAAATCTCAACGCGGATTGGACGAGGCAGATCAATGCGGAAGGGACAGTTCGTCTGGCCACGATGGCCAAGGCGGCCGGCATCCGGCGGTTCCTATTTTCCTCCTCCTGCATCATGTATGGCATGTCGAAAGCCGCCGTCGTCGACGAAACCGCCCCGCTGGCGCCGCAAACAGAGTACGCAAGATCGAAGGCTGTTGCCGAAGAAGCGCTGCGCGCGCTGGCGGACGACCGGTTCTCGCCCGTCTATTGCCGCAACGGCACCGTCTATGGTCTCTCGCCGCGAATGCGCTTCGACACCGTGCTGAACAATTTCATGGGCAGCGCCTGCACAACTGGACACGTCGAAGTCCATAGCGATGGCACGCCATGGCGGCCCGTGGTTCATGTCCAGGATGTCGCGCGCTATTTCAAATTGATGCTGGAGGCGCCGCTACAGGACATCCACAATGAGGCGTTCAACATGGGTGTTGAAAGCCTCAATCTTCAGGTGCGCGAGATAGCGGAGATCGCCGTTGACGCCGTCCCCGGCGCGCAGCTCACAATGACACCGAAGCCGGGCGCGGACCAAAGGACCTACAAGGCGGACTTCAGCAAGTTCTCACGGACTTTCCCGGATTTCGAGTTTCAGTCGACGGCGCGAAAGGGAGCGCAGGAGCTTTACGAGGCGTTCCGCTCGATCGCACTTAGATTTGAAGACTTTACCGACAAGCGCTTCACGCGGCTGCGCTGGCTCGATCATTTGCTCAAGGCGGGGATGCTCGATGATCAGCTGCGCTGGCGAACCGCACAGCCGCGTGTCGCCTAATTTTCATTCCGTTGATTTTCGAGAGGGCAAAATATGGAACAGCTAGACGATACCAAAGCCGTGGGGCGCCGCTCAGGACTGGACCTTCTGACCATCATCGATCGCGCTGCACAGCGTCTACCGTCTCTCGTCCTGACGCGCACTCCTTTGCGCGTCAGTTTTGCTGGCGGCGGTACCGACCTGCCCGATTTCTACAATCTCGATTGCGGCGCGGTCTTCAGCGCGGCAGTGGACAAGTACATCTATGTCACCGTCAAGCGTCACAGCGAGATCTTTAATGAACCCATCCGCTTGAACTATTCACAGACAGAGCAGGTAAACACCATAGGGGAGATCAAGAACAACATCGCTCGCGAATGCCTGCGTTTCCTGGAGATCGAACCGCCGATTTACATCTCGACGGTCGGAGACATGCCTGCCTCGACGGGCATGGGGGGGTCGAGCTCGTTCACGGTGGGACTGCTCAACGCCCTACATGCATTCCGGGGAGAACGTGTCACCCCTGGCCAACTCGCCGAAGAGGCATGTCACATCGAGATGGACATCCTCAAGGAGCCGATTGGCAAGCAGGACCAGTATGCCGCCGCGTTCGGGGGCATGAACCTGTTCCGCTTCCAGCCTGGCGGCGCGGTAACGGTCGAGCCGCAGCGGGTGCGCAATGGCGCCGTCGAACATCTCTTCAGCAACCTGATGATGTTCTGGACATCGCATCAGCGACCGGCCAGTTCCGTGCTGGCAGAGCAGAAGGCGAACACGTCAAGCAATCTCGATACGCTCAGGCGGATGCGGGACGATGCCTTCATGCTTCAGGAGATCTTTTCGGAGCCCGTCATCGACATAGAACGCTTCGGTGCCGTCCTTCACGCAGGGTGGGAGATGAAGCGGAGTTTGGCGTCCCGCGTGAGTAACGCGGCGATCAATGGCCACTACGACCTCGCCAGGGACGCAGGTGCGGAAGGCGGCAAGCTGTGCGGCGCCGGCGGCGGCGGATTCCTTATGTTCGCGGTCAAGCCGGAACGCCGGGAAAGCGTAAGACGCGCACTCTCACACCTAGCCTATGTGCCTATCGGCTATGAAGTCCACGGCTCGCGCCTCTTGCATCCGGCGCAAGTCTGATGCCGTCCCGCGATCGCACAAGCGGACCGCCGGCGCGAGCAACCCTCAGGAGAGCGTCGGAGATGCGACCCGACGTGACACTCATTTGATCAATCGATCTACGATGCTTTTCACAAAGACCGATATTCCCGGCGCCACCCTGGTGGAACTGCAGAAATTCGAAGACGAGCGGGGCTTTTTCGCACGCGGCTGGTGTTCGCGGGAATTTGCCGAGCAGGGGCTTCCGGATCATGTCGTGCAGATGAATATTTCATACAACAGGCACAAGCATACACTGCGCGGCTTCCACTACCAGCTGGCTCCCCATGGCGAGGACAAGATGCTTCGCTGCATACGGGGCAGCCTGTACGACGTGCTGATCGACCTGCGGCCCGAGTCGCCCACCTATAAGCAGCACCTCACTGTGGAACTTTCCGCGGCGAACCAACGGATGCTGGTGATACCGAAGGGCTGCGCGAACGCCTTTCTCACCATTGAGGACCACACCGAGGCCACGTATCTCGTCTCCGAATTCTATGCACCTGCAGCCGAACGCGGTGTTCGTTGGAACGATTCTGCTTTCGCCGTGAAGTGGCCAGTGGATGAGCCGGCGGTGATCTCAGATAAGGACCGAACTTGGCCGGACTACGCCGAATGACCTTTCTCGGCGACGAACTTGCGGGAGCGCTACAGAGGAGACGCAAATGTTCATCGTCGACAGGGAGTTGGAGTTGCTCCAGGCTGAGGGGCGTCCAATTCGCGTGGGTATGGTGGGGGCCGGTTTCATGGCCCGAGGCATCGCGATGCAGATGCTGCGACATGTTCCGGGCATGAAACTCGCAGCCATTTCCAACAGACACGTGGAAAAGGCGCGAGAGGCCTATGCCGCTGCGGGCGCGGACGATGTGACGGAGGCGACCAGCACCAAAGCGCTTGAGGATCTCGTGGCCAGCGGCCGCCGCGCGATCACGGCGGACCCGATGCACATTTGCGAGGCCGAAGGCATCGACATCGTCGTCGAGGCGACAGGCGCGATCGAGTTCGCTGCCCACGTCACAATGCGCGCGATCCGGCACGGCAAGCATGTCGCCCTGATGAATGCCGAACTCGACGGCACGATCGGCCCAATCCTGAAAGTGTATGCCGACCAGGCAGGCGTGGTCCTCACCAATGTGGAGGGGGATCAGCCGGGCGTCATCATGAACCTCTACCGTTGGGTCAGGGGCCTGGGCATACGTCCCGTGCTTTGCGGGAACATCAAGGGCCTGCACGATCCCTACCGAAATCCGACGACCCAGGAGGGATTTGCCAAGAAATGGGGGATGAAGGCCCCGATGGTCACCTCCTTCGCGGACGGCACGAAGATCTCATTCGAGAACGCCATCGTCGCTAACGCCACAGGCATGCTGGTGGCCAAGCGCGGCATGTACGGGCCTGTGGTCGAGCCCGGGACCCCGATCCAGGAGGCGGTCGGCTGGTATCCGCTCAATCAGCTCCTCGAGGGGCCGGGGATAGTTGATTATTGTGTCGGCGCCACGCCCAACCCCGGCGTCTTCGTTCTTGGCACCACAGAGAATGCCGTCGAGAAACACTATCTGTCACTCTACAAGATGGGCCCCGGGCCGCTCTACTGTTTCTATTGGCCTTATCATCTGTGTCATTTCGAGGTGCCCTTCACGGTGGCGAGGGCCGCGATCTTCCGCGATGCTGCGATTGCGCCCCTGGGCGCGCCGACCGTTGACGTGGTGGCCGCCGCCAAGCGGGACCTTAGTGCCGGAGAGATCCTCGATGGCCTCGGACATTACATGACCTATGGCCTCTGCGAGAACGCGCCGACGGTGCACGCCGAGCGGCTTGTGCCGATCGGGCTCGCCGAGGGCTGCCGACTGCTGCGCGACGTCAAGCGCGACGAGGTGCTCGGCTATGACGACATCGAGCTTCCGGTAGGGCGGCTGTGCGACGCGCTGCGCCGGGCGCAGGATCTTGTCTTCTTCGGCAGCTCTGCCGCGTCACCGCAGCGCGAGGTTCTTACAACCGCTTAGTTAGCGGGATGTTCCGCAGACCGAGCCCGAGGAGGTTCGAGATGGCCGAACCGATGGCGCGAACGCTATCCGACTTCCATTACCTGAAGCATGCCGCCGCGCTTTGCCTCCTCTTTGTGGGTACGACTTTCCTGGCCCTTAACCCGGATTGGATCGACAGGCCCCTCGTAAAGGCCATTAACACCGTAGCGAGCAATCAGCCCTTCGCCAGCCGGCTCGCTTTCGGTGCCGTCTACCCAACAACCGAGGGCGCTATAGTTGTGTCCTTGCTTTGGTATTGCTGGTTCGCCCATGACAGGCCGGAATCGAGGGCAAGGCTGGTGAGCGGCGTCTGCGCAGCTGTCCTCGCGGCGCTCGTCGCGCATTTCCTGCAGGGCACTCTGCCGACGACGCCAAAGCCGATTTTTGACGCCGCACTTGGGCTTCATATCCCGGAGGTTCTGGGCGACGCTGCCGTTCTGCGCTCAGCGCCGTTCGCCGGCAGCCCCGGGTTCCCCAGCGAGCGAGCGGTTCTGTTCGCGGGTTTAGCGATCGCCATTCTTCTCGTTCGCTTCGAACTCGGACTCCTCGCCCTGGCCTGCACCTTGGTGATAGAGCTTGCGCGAGTCTACTTGGGGCTGCATTACCCGACCAATGCTCTGGGTAGTCTCGCCTTGGCTGCGACCCTGGCATGGCTAGCACAAACGCGCCCGAGCCTTGAACTCGGCGCCTTGTTTCTCCGGTGGGAGCGCGGCGCCGCACCAAGCTTCTATCTGTGCAGCTTTCTGGTCTCATACCTTGTTATTGCGTTTCAGGACTTGCGCGAACTTGCCAAAGGGCTTCTCCAGTAGGAACTGGTGTGAAGCCATGCTGAAGGGTTCGCAACAGCGGCGAATTACCACAATGCAACGGATCAAAAAATATGCATCCGGCAGCTGGATAAGGCCCCCCATACGGCTTCCACTGGCCCTATTACCTCTGCCATTTCGAGTACCCACTACGTCGCGCGGCCGCTGTTCAAAAAGCCCGATCGCTCCGCTCGGCGAAGCCCAAGGTCAATTTCGTTCGAACCGCGAAGGCCCGCCCTCCCCTGCGTTCAGCTCCGCAACGAACAGGATCACCACTCCTTCGGCTCCGCAAGTAGCCGGCACGCAGCCCTCGGACAGGGCATCGGCGTAGGGACTCGTGAGCCGGCGATCGCAGCGGGGCGGCTACTTCCTATGCAGCGGGGCGAAGACGTTGGCCGAGCCCAAGGCGACGCTCCCGCAGCATCTGTTACGAACGCCGAGCGATGGGGATTACCTCCTTTTGCTGGAGTGCCTGCCACAATGACACTCTGGTCGCGGGAGGAAATGATGTAGAATTCACAGGGCGATAGCCGCTCCGCGTTGGGCCAGACTGAACCCATCTGGCGCTCTTGTCCATTTTGGACATGGTGAGGAAGGCGCAGTCAAGCGGAACAGCTACTACAAATAAGCCAAAGGCACTATTGATGTACAATCCAGATTGGCTCCGGTATTGTAAGCGCGTTGTAAGAGCGGCCTTAGGCTTCGATCATCTTCTCCGGCCCGAATGCTCTGTTCCTACACAAAAACTCGGCTCCGTATATGGAGGTTGGGTGGTTGCGGTCGAGCCTCTTCTAGGTACTCCATCCCCTATTGTTCTTTCCTTTGGCTTAGGGGACGACATTTCATTTGATCAGGAAATCAGCAAAGTATTCGGCGCAAAGGTCTTTGGGTTTGATCCGACTCCGGCCAGTCTTGACTGGATTGCCGCTCAGGAATTACCCCCCACTGTGCGGATCTACCCCCTGGGAATATCTAATTTCGACGGGGAGCAGACGTTTGCTGTGTCCGAAGATGATACACGCAGCAATTTTTCCACGAAGATGGTTACGGGCAAGAGCATTATCTGCAACGTGAGGCGTTACTCTACTATCCTG
The DNA here is from genome assembly GCF_055811755.1 of Mesorhizobium sp. WSM4840. Lineage (NCBI taxonomy): Bacteria > Pseudomonadati > Pseudomonadota > Alphaproteobacteria > Hyphomicrobiales > Phyllobacteriaceae > Mesorhizobium > Mesorhizobium sp. WSM4840. The sequence continues at coordinate 12,864 of NZ_JBVVQD010000042.1, read as the reverse complement.
GATATGCTCGGACTGGCAACTATCGATGTGCTGAAGCTCGACGTTGAGGGGGCAGAGCACGACGTCCTTCCAGAGGTGCTTGGATCTGATGTCTTACCGAGACAGATTCTCGTCGAGTTTCACCACTGGTGGCACCGCACTCCGGTGGAGCAAACCTACCGAACAGTGGAAGCGATAAAGGGCCAGGGGTACACCCTGTTCCATGTTTCTCCTGCGGGCCACGAATTGTCATTTTTGCTGACGCGATAACAAGCCTTACGAGAACTTTCGACAAGCCGCCGTCGGTGGCGGGGATCGTCGGCAACAAGCGCCCCGACGCCACGCTTGCCAGGTGACCCGAGATGCAGGCTGGACGCGAACGTTTCTCAGCCGGCATGGCCCGCGCTGCACTGGTCAGACGACCCACATGTTCGGCATTGCCGATGGCAGCATGGGCGGCAAGCAGCTCGCGGAGAAGCGGTGGCGCAAGCGCTTGTGAACTGACGGCTCGCGGCAGGGCGGCTACGTCCGACGAGGCTAGCCAAGCAGAAAGGGGACGCACGGGAAGTAGCTGTGACGGGCATTGAGCGGTGGGGATTACCTCCTTTGCCGGCGTGCCTCCCACAATGACACTCTGGTCGAACAAAGCGCTTTCGCCTTTCATTTGAGGAGTGCGGGGGCGGACCGTCGGTCGACGGCGCCACCACAGCCCTCAACGATTGGATGGGGCACGATGACAGATCGCATTGCGCTCATAACTGGTGTGACCGGTCAGGACGGTGCCTACCTTGCCAGACTGCTGCTGGAGAAAGGCTATACTGTCCACGGACTGAAACGCAGATCCTCCTCCTTCAATACCGAACGCATCGACGACATCTACGTCGATCCGCACGAACCGGACGCACGCTTCTTTCTCCACTACGCCGACCTGACCGATGCGACCAATCTCATTCGCATCATTCAGGAGACGCGCCCTACCGAAATCTACAATCTTGCGGCCCAAAGCCATGTCCAGGTAAGCTTCGAGACGCCGGAATATACCGGCAACGCCGATGCCCTTGGCACACTCAGGCTGCTTGAAGCCATACGCATCCTGAAGATGGAAGAGCGGGTGCGCTTTTATCAAGCGTCAACCTCCGAGCTGTTCGGCAAAGTCCAGGAGGTGCCCCAGACGGAGAAGACGCCGTTCTACCCGCGCTCTCCCTATGCGGCGGCCAAACTCTATGCCTATTGGATCACGATCAATTACCGTGAAGCGTACGGAATGTTCGCTTCCAATGGCATACTATTTAATCATGAAGGCCCCACGCGCGGCGAGACGTTTGTGACCCGCAAGATCACACGTGCGGTTGCAGGTATCCAGCGAGGCTTTCAGTCCACCCTCTATCTTGGAAATCTGGACGCGAAACGCGACTGGGGGCATGCTCGCGACTATGTGGAGGGCATGTGGCGGATTCTTCTGCACGCCGAGCCTGACGACTTCGTCCTCGCCACGGGCGAAACCCATTCGGTGCGCGAGTTCGTGGAACGTGCCTTTCGGGCAGTCGGCCGCGTCATCGTCTGGGAAGGTAAGGGGGTGGACGAGATCGGCCGGGATGGCAAGACAGGAGAGATCCTCGTCCGAGTCGACCCACGCCATTTCCGTCCGACGGACGTCGATCTCCTGATGGGAAATCCGGCAAAAGCCCGCTCAAAGCTCGGCTGGTCGCCTAAGACGACGTTCAGCGACCTCGTGGCGGAAATGGTGGCCGCCGATCTCAAACGTCTGGAGCGAGAGAGCTGGCACATGGACAGTAGCGTCTAGAGAGGGCCACCGGTCATGGACTACACTTATCGGCTCGACGCAAAACGGATATTCGTGGCTGGCCACCGCGGCATGGTCGGCTCGACTGTGGCGCGGCGATTGGAGGAGGAAAACTGCGAGGTCCTAATGGCTCCGCGCGACGTTCTCGACCTTCGAAATCAGGACGCCGTGCATCGCTGGATGACAGAAACCAGGCCCGACGCCGTGGTCCTCGCAGCCGCAAAGGTCGGCGGGATTCTCGCCAACGATCGCTATCCGGCCGATTTCCTGCTGCCGCACGCCTGGACCAGCCAGGCTGCGCTCCTCGGCTTCTGACGCCCTCCCTCAAGCATCTAACTCGCAACGCCAACCATCGCTTTGGCAAACACTTGGCTACGGGATTCGCCTGACGGAGACGGATGGCCAAAAGCTAGGTGATTTCGGCGCTCACTGCGGCGTCTCAGCCAAGTGTTGCCCACTACTCGGTGCTAACCTACGGAAATGTCGACGCCATTCTGAGACGGGTGAAAAACCCGGAGATCGAGCAGACTGTATGGTGGGCCCGGAGGATGTGTTAAGAACATTGATTCTATTGCGTTTTTCGTGGGCCAAAATTAGAAAGTTTCCCGTATCGTTCCGTATGCTTCTGCGCCTGGTTAGACTGGTCAGCCGAAGACGATACGTTCAGAGCGAGAAAAAAAGGGCCTGGGCGCCGCCGAGCGCCCAGGCAGCCCATCATGGCCGGTTCACTTCTTGCCGACATCGGCGGCCGCCTGCTTGATGAGGTTGGCGACAGCTGCGGGATCGGAGACGTAGACAGCGTGGCTGCCGGGCACCTCGACGGTCGGCGCCTGAGCGCGGCTTGCCATCTGGCGCTGCGCCGGCGGCGGGATCATCTTGTCGTCCTTGGCAACGAGATACCATGAGGGCTTTGCCTTCCGGGCCGGAGTGGTGACCTTGCCTTCGAGTGCCGCCACACTCCACGGCACCTGCGAATCCGCCATGAAGGCGGCGAGTGAGGGACGGACGTCGGCGGCGAGCATGACCGCAGGCTGGCCGACGAGGCGTTCGCGGCAGCCCTGGCGCTCAGCGCATCCTGCGCCTTCGTCTATGCCTTCGGCTGCGTGCCGGTGGCCTATGGCGGCGACGCGGCGCGGGCGATCGACTGGGGCGAGCAGGCGATGCGGCTGAGCCCCCTCGACACGATGAGCTGCGTGCCGCAAGGTATCATCGGCTTCGGCAATTTCCTGTCCGGCCGACACGAGCAAGCCGTCATAGCAGGCCGGCGGGCGGTGGAACTGAACCCCGGCTTCAGCATCCTGCACGGATGGCTGGCGGCACCGCTAGCCAGGCTCGGGCAGCTCGACGAGGCAAAAGCCTCGGCTGGGCGGCTGCTCTCGCTCGACCCGCACTTCACCATCGGGCGCTGGTCCGCTGCCGTAGGAATTGCGCCTGATATCATCGATGACGTCACCGACGCCATGCGTATGGCAGGTTTGCCGGCATAGGCATAGCCAGTAAAGGCGCATGCCTAAACAGCGCACTTCGGTCGCCGCCTTGACGAAAGAGCCTCGCGGCGACCCTGCGTAAGTCCATCGCGACGAGACAATTCCGACTGGATGTCTGGAACGGTTCCGGTTTCGCAGGGCGCTGCGCGGCGAACGGTGGAGGTTGCGGCGCCACGCCATGCAACTTCCGAAGGTGCTTGACCGGTTCGACCTCACCCTCGTTCGCGCCATACATGCGCCGCTTATCGACGATCTTTTTTCCAAACTGCAGGAGAGACGAGCGGACGTGCGGTTGTCACGTCCCAGTGCTATGCGGGTGGTGCAATAGCGTTTTCGGAGTGTAGCAAATGTCCAATCTGCCGATTTCATCGAAGCGTATATCTGTTCCAATGCTTTTCAATGTTTTTGTCCCACTACCGCGCCGTATTTCACCGATGAACGCCTCGCTCACGTTCACGCGTGGACGGTCGGGTTGTGTGATCAGCCGACGAAAAAGCCGACATTCGGCTTTGCCCTTCCTAAGCGCTTTGGGATCGGCCCCTAGCAACCCACTCGGGAGCTTTACGGCGATACACTTATCTCGCGAACTGGACACAAAACGCACTTTCGGCAGGATATCATGGCTCTCGCAGGTGCCAGTCGAAACGCGCGCTTGCACCGAAAGCTTCGCGTCCGGCACAGCCACACAGTATGGGCCTTCTTCGCGTTGGGATACTACAGAACTTAAGACGGTTCTGGCCCTACAGTAGAGAGAGAGCTGCAAGTGCGAGGGCGCGTATGGCTAAGAAAACAAAAACCGGAAAGCGACACGATGAACCAAAGCAGCTGCAAGGCCGCATCGAGGGCCGGATCCAATGCTGGCCGGGGTTTTCGGTATCAGGATGCGGTGTCTGCTTGGTTGGCGGTGGAAATATGGGCAGGTCGGCGGGCACCGACCATCTTGATTCCTGAAGGCGGTGATGATGTCGAGCTACGCGGCGAACAAACGAGCTTTGTCCAAGTCAAAAGCCGACGAGAGCATCTCGGAGAGTATACGGAAGGCGAGACAGCCGGACATATAGAAGACCTATGGAACCGATCCCTTAGCTTTTCACCGCAGCCGGAAAGACTGGAGCTCGTTCTTGAGCGGGACGTTGCCGGCCTAGCTCCTCTGAAAGAACAGCCCACGAACCGCTCAATTGAAGGTCCGATCACCGCCAGACTTTTAAAGTTCAACGGGGTCTCAGATCTTCTCCCGAATACGTCGATCATCGTGGCCGCTTCACCGCAGGAATCCGCGATCAGCCTGATCGCGGATCGGCTGAACTGCTCTCCAATCGCGGCCCAGATGTGCTTCGCCGAGCTACTTGTTCGTGTGGGTATTCTGGCAGACGCCAATGGGAGGTTGACGCCGGAGGACTATCGTGGCCTTTCGATGTCTGACACGGAAACGGCAATCCGCGATGTTTTGGCCGCTGTCGATGTCGACGCGATCGAACGCGCCCTCAGGGAAGGCGTCTGCGAACCGGTCGATTTCCTCACACCCCTGAACGATCCGAACTTCTATCTCGGGGTCGACGTAGAACCCGGCCATCTAGCGGCGGGGCTGGTATCCGAGCGTCCCCGAAGCAGGTCGGCACTGGTGGAAGGAATTGAAGAACGCCGTGCCGCAGTGATCGTCGGCCCATCAGGTGCCGGTAAGTCCGCTTTGATGTGGGAAGCGGCCAACTTATTGCGCCATACCGTACGGTGGTTTCGTATCCGTCGTCTGGGCATGGCGGATATTCCTTCTGTGCGCCAGTTGATCCGGACGTTCCGAGCCTCGGAAGATAGCCCTTTGGGTTTTGTTATGGACGATATCGGCCGAAACGGGCCGGAAAGCTGGGGCGCATTGCTCAAAGAAGCGATGTCAGTTCCCGGCGTCATCCTGCTCGGCTCTGTCCGGGAGGAAGATGTAACACTGATTGCTGAGCGTGCCCGTGCAGCCGAAGTGCGGGCCGACCCCGACGATGAACTCGCGGAGCGGCTCTGGCGGGAACTGAGCGAAGCCGGTAAGACGGACTGGGTGGGTTGGCGCGAGCCGTGGAAGCTGAGCGATGGTCTCCTTCTTGAATATGTCCACATCCTGACACGCGGTCGAAGGATGTCCGAACTCCTCGCCGATCAGGTTGCGGCCAGGATTTCGGATCCAGAGCGTTCACTTGAACTCGATATCCTGCGATCCATCGCTTGGGCAGGCGCGGCGAATGCTGAAATCGATGCGTCACGATTGGCGCACACGCTCTCGGTTGGTGAGGCTGATCTATTACGAGCGCTGCAGCGGCTCGTCCAGGAACATTTGGTTCGCGCACCTGCTCCAGGCGCACTCGCAGGCCTGCACCAGCTTCGATCTGAAGAATTGCTGCGACTGACGCATCAGACGGCATTGCCAACTCTCGAAACGAGTTTCCAACGGACGGTCGCAAGCGTGCCCGCCACCGATCTCGAGCCCTTGGTCGCCGACACGCTATCGGCGCGGCGCCTGTCGGTCGCGGCAGTGATCAATAGCTTGACCGTCCGGTTGGAGCGCGATCCAGATGCCATGGTGCTCGCATCCGCACTTCGGGGTTTGGGCGCGGGACGCATTTCTGCAGGCGTGGACGAATGGCTGGAAACATCCGAAGCCCGTGCGCTCCCGCGAACGCAAATCGGGACCGCTGCGATGTTTGGGATTGCTGGTATCAATCTCGGCAGTCTCGACATCCCGGAAGTTCAGGCTGCAGCTGATCGGCTATCGCGGATCAAAGGTCCCTTGGGAAATGACCCTCGTCGCCTGCTGATCGAGCGGATGGTCCCGTCCACCTTATCTGCCATGATCGAGACGGCGGATCTGGCGAGCTTAGATGAGATTCTTGAGGCATTGGTCGGTGTGCCTTTGTCAGAGACGATACGGACCGCGCTACGACAGGTTCCAACCAACCTGCTGAATACCGATCTACATCTTGTGGGGTCGGTGATGGGCACTCTGTCTGCACTAGATCGTGACATCGCGATCCAATGGGTCACCGAGATCGGACAAGAGACACTCTTTGCAAAGATTCAGGCAGAAACCGCCTGGGCCAGTCTTGTCACAACTGAAAATGCGGATGATGGAGTGATCGTCCGTTGCGATCTCAGGTATCTCGCCAGCTCCGTGCAAGGAAATCCGCATGACGCGGTTGTGAGTTTGTGCGAGTTGATTTTAGCCCTGTGCCCATCAGCTGACATCGCGGTGTCAAACGCAATCACTGCAAGCGGCGAATTGGCAGGCCTTGCCCAGTTGCCGCTCGCGACAAAGCGGATACCGCGAGAAAATCTTCCGCCACCTTCTATTCCGCTATGGAACAGGCAGTGGCGCGATCTGATTTCTCGCCGCGTCGCCGCCCCGAGCTATAGCGACTATCTTGCAAGAGGCGTTAGCATCCTCGAAGCCCTTGTGCCCACGTTAGAGAGGATTTTTGACGCGCATTTTCGGGGAAAGAATGCGCTTGGCGGCCTCTTTGAAACGTTGAGTACCCTCAATTCGGAAACCGAAGCGCTGACACCTCCGGCCATTTCGTCATTGGAAGCGTTAGGCGCCGGGAGTAGAGACGCAAACACCGCTGTAACCAAGTTCCAGAACCTGCTGCACAGCGCGAGCGTCAATCTGACCAAGAGGTTCGCGAAGCTGCCCGAACAGGCAGGTGTATACATAGCCTGGCTGAACGATCTCATCGCTGACGTAGACACAGCAATTTCCGAAGAGCCGTGGCAGCTCATTGGCGATGGCTCCCCGCCAGCGCTCGCGCGGCTGAAGGCGCTCTTGGAGGCGCTGCGGCTATTGGCCGGTGAAGCGCATGAGAGACAGGAGCCGCCAGCGGCTACTTGGGTAGCCCGCGGCAAGGGTGCGCGAGTGGGTAACGCTCTGAGGCTCGTGGCCCTCTCCGCCGAAGGCGCGGGAGAGAAACGATTGGCTCAGCGCAAGGCAAAAATTGAACGGTCGGCGAACGAAGCCGGAATCGATGCGGTTTTCCATCTCCGCGGCGATCCGACAGGTATCCTTCCATGGCCTCCGACAGATGTTCTCGCACTAATTCCCGGGAATGATGTTGCGGGCGCGGTGATAGCCCTCGCGGAGCAAGCGGAGGTGTTGCGATCGTTGGTGGAGTCTTCGACCCGTCTGACAGTCATGTCTTTCATCGACGGTGTCGCGTTCCCAGCGCTCGCGAAGTCCGGTCATCAGACTCTCCTTCCTGACGTCGAAGGCGCTGCCGCCTGGGCTGAAGATCTCGGATTGCCGCATGCTCCGTCTGCTATCGCGAGCTTGTTTGGAGAAGTGCTGAGCCTGGCCGGTGAACTTGGGGCAATGGACTGTAAGGGACTCGGTAATGAGACCCGCCCCGAAGAGGAGATCATTGCCCGCCGGAGTTTGGAGTCCACCTTCGCCACGAAGAGCGAGGAGTTGATCAGACAACTCGATGCTTTTGACGCAGGCCTGCAAACGGCTGTGTCCGATTTGGTCGAGCGTCTGCGAACCGGAGATATCGACTTTGCTGCAGAGGCACAGGCAGCGATTGGCGGAGTTTCCACGGAAGTTGTAGAAACGACAGGTTACTTGACCCTGCTTTTGATCGAGAGTGAGCGGCACGTCAAATAACAATAGAAAGTAATTGGTAGTTAATCGTAACGGCAGTCAGGAACAAAAATTTGTGAGGGTATTTTTTCAAACCGGAACGACCCAGTCAGTCGGCCGCCTAGCGCGTTCGGCATCCGAGAAGGAGTTTCGTGCGGCAGACTGTGCGGGTATCAAGCGCTCACGGGCTATCTCAAGCGCTCGGGCAGAGTCCTCAGTCATCAGATTTTGGCGCTTCAGGATGTCGTGAGCATCGTCGACTGTTTGTAGGAAGCGTGGAAGCTTTGCTTGGATCAGCCGTACTACGCACTTAGCGAAAGTTTTGAGCACGGTTGTTTCGTCTACTTCGTCCGCGGCTTCGTCATTATCCTCATCGACGGATGAGTCGGCGAGTCGATCGATCGTATGACGAAATTCGAGCAACAGCGCGAGCGCTGCGTAAACATTGAGGTCGGGTCCCAGCCGGGACCTGATCTGTTCCGCGTGATCGGGATCGAGCATCCAGTTGCCGATGTCGGTCGCTTTATCAACGACTTCGTGGGCGACGGAAGCCATACGATCGAACCAGCGGCTCCGGTCGCCATCCTTTGGCCCGATGCGAAGAAGGGCTTGCCAATGCTCAGCGCGTGCGAAAGCGCCGTCATAAACGCTATGCTTCAGCAGTTGTTCGAAGACCGGATCCGCATCCGTACCTGCTGCCACTGTCATGCAATCTAGGAACGCAGGATCGGTGCGCTTGGCACGGGCCGCGATGCGAGAGAAGGCCCCCTCGAAGAGCGGATCGGTCGGTTGCCGCGCGATCGCGTCAATCGCCTCGTGCCAAATCGCGGCCTGTGCCGATGGGCTAAACTCGCTGAGATTGCCGGGAAAACCGCATACTATGCCGATGCACGCAGCGAACAAGTCGGCAGGCAAGACAGCGCGAATGCTTGTCTGGCCATCGGCAAGCCGTACACCGACGGGTAGCAATACTGCTTCGATCTCAGAGGGCACTTCGGTGCGCGTTAGCGCAACTGCCTTGCGCCAGCGCGCATCTGGGCCGTCCTGAGTTAGGCACTCGACGAGCGCTCGACGTTCGTCCGGAGAAAGATCTGGCCAAAGGTCCACGGCGTCCTTGATCACAGTGAGGAGCGAGCCGGTAAGTCGGAGCGACAGCAGCCGTTCTACCATACGCCCACGTAGCTCGGGCCGGCCGCTGAGGGACCGAAACAGGATTTCGAATACGCCCAGCGCATAGTCACTGAGCCAGCGATCGGCCGCGTCCATCCGCTCGATCCAGCTAACCCAGCAGTCGCAGATAGTGGCGAGTTCCTCAACGGGAAGGTACCGGTCCGCCTCGCGCATTACATTGTGCAGTCGCGCCTCGACGAATGACGCGTTGGCGGGGAGACCATCAAGCACCAGCGGCATCAACCGCGCGAACGCTGGCCAGGGGCGATCGCCCGCAGCAACCGGGTCACGGTCGAACAGTACCAGTCGTTGCAAGAAGAGCGACGCGTTTGCGGGCGCGACGGCCATGGTTGCCAACCCATCGATCAGCCGGGCGCGGCGCTGTTTCCCGGACTTGGCGTAGCCCGCGATGACCCCATTCAGCGCCCGCCGCGCGACCAGCGGATGCGAGTCGGCGAAGATCCGCTCAAGGATGGGCTCGTCATGGGTCCGCTTGCGCGACAGCCACACTTGAGCTGCCTCCGCGCGGATTACCCCCTCGTTGTAGGCGAGCAAGCTCGTGATATGTTGGGGGGTCGCTGCTCTGGGATGGTTCTTAAGATACAGCAGAGTATCCGCCGCAGCCTCTGGCGTCAGCGCGGCGCCACCGGCAGCAAGCGCGGCGAGCGCGGGCGCAATCGCGGCCGCACTGGGTGGAAACCATCCTCGCCATATCTCATCATCACGAACATGGCCATCGACCGGCAGCATAGCTTCGCCGCCAAGCCAAGCAAGTGCCTCAAGCCTAATCGAAGCGACGCTGTTTGCAGCTTGGACAATACCGCCGTCGAGTACGACCTCCGCGCGATCTAAGTTGCGTAGAATGAACTCGAAACAGAGATCGCGCGTCGTCGGAAAGAGCGAATTAAGTCCGGACTCAGCATGCCGGAACAAGGCCTCCGAGACGCCCGGTGACCGGCTGCTATATTCTAGCAGCCAATCGAGATTGCGCGCCGCGGCCCTCGAGGTGCGCGGTGCGCGCGAGAACAAGGCACGCTCGTGCATCGCAAGCATGGCGTTTGCGGTGCGCCGGGTTGGGTCACGCAGCTGAAGCTCAGCGGCAGCACGATAGAATGGATGGGTGAAGGCAGTGCGATTGTCTGCATCGGTCGCGATCATGCGCCGCCGTTCGAGCGCATCGAGATCATCCTGCATCTCCGCTGGTAGCGCTATCGAACCCTCGTAGGACGGCAGTGATGCCGGAACGTGTGGCTCGCCGCCAATTGTTCGGACAAGTCCGAGATGAGTTGATTTACTCGGCAAGCCATCGCCGCCCGCGCCGGTCACGAACGCAAGTTCTTCGTTAGCAACCGGCTCGCGCGCGGCGGAAGCGATAGCAAGCGCCGGCAGCAGCTTCATCGCACTTGCTTCGCCGGCCAGCGCGCGCGCCAATGTGGCCGCATCGACTAGCGCAGCGCGCTCAGCCCGCTCGACGGACCAGGTTCCGGGAAGCGCTTCGGGCAGGTTCGCGAGATATTCGAGGCTGCCTGGCTCAAGCTGGACTGTTCCTTCCTCCACCGCCTTTGCCATTTCCGATCGCAGCGGCTCAAGTAGCCCTGATCGGTCGGCAAAAGACCGCCACAGCTTCGCGAGAAAGCTTGACGGCCGCTTGGCGGTGTCGATCCAAGGCTTTCCGTTGATGGCCGCATCTGCCAGGGTCGCTACGCGCGCGGCCTCTAGCAAGCGCTCACGGCCTTGTGCCACAATGAGCCGGCGGCGCGTGTCGAGGCGAGGCAAAAGCGCCTCGAGCCGGTGAAGCTGCCGATCGGGATCAACCGTCGCATGCGCGCCGCCTAGAGGATCATCAACGATAGCGATCCGTGCGCCAGGCGTGGATCCAAGCAGGAAGCGTTCGGCGGCTTCGATCGTACCAAATTCCTCGACCCGGACGCCGTGGCGCTCGAAATCCGCTGCGACGAAGCGCGCGGCAACGCTCTTACCTGAACGCGTGACGCCGGAGAGGAGAAGGTAGTTCTCGGTGCGCACACGCTCAATCCACGCCGACTCCTCGTCGCCGCGTATGTAATCGTGTGGCCTAACCGTAGTCGGTGAGTCGCGCTCGATCTGAGTAGCGATCGCCGCCACCACGTCTTCCCCGCCCTTGCGCTTCAAACCGACAATGGCGCGCAACCTCGCGGTCGCGTCTGGGAGGGCGTCGTTAGGTATCGCCCGGGCAGCAAGATAGCGGCCGATGTTATCGCGCACTTCGCTAAGCGTCGCTCTTTCGATGATCACAGTCCGGCGCAGCACCGCTGCGATGTCCGCGTCCGTCATCGCTGCGGCGACTTTGGCATGATGGCCGACACGTTCGGTGCGTAGCTTCTTCTTCGCCTGCCCATCGACATCACTGCCTCGGAACGCGTCAAGCAGATCCGCGAACAGCGCTGCTGGCGGCGCAGTGAGATCGGCGCCGGTCCAGCCCGGCGGCGCAACCAGCGGTGAAAGCGCGTCTGATGCGCGTCCTGAAATGACCACGATCAGGTGCCGGCTTTTATCCGCTGCCAATCGCTCTAGCAGCATATCTTTCGCTTTCCGCTCGGGGAAATGCGTCAGCCACAGCGCTAGATCGGCAAGGCTAATGGTGCCCGATATGCCCTTGACCTGGATCTCGTAATGGCGCGGATCATGGCCAACAATGAACAGCGAGCCGTCCTCGCCGCCGCTCGGCTCGACCAGCATCCGGCCGACGCGGGCGAGCCCAAAGCGGAGTGTGAGCTCCACGCAAACGAGGTCCTGAAGTTCGAAGCTTTCTGGGGCAATGCGGGCGATTGACATGCGGTGTCATCGCATCTCATCAAATCACCGTGCAACATTTTTCCCTAAGACCAACCTTGCGAATGCACGGCATGGTCGATCTCTTGGCAACTGGCCAACGTCGATGACCTCGAAGCTTCTGTCGTATTGGTGCGCCGTTCGCCTCGCGATCTCTTGGACGGTCGCGGTCGAGTAGCTCAGCCATTCGGCTTTCGCCCTCACAGATCCGGGCGGGCGGATTTCCCGCACCCGGCTCTTCCCGAGGGTAACCCGCGTCATATCCGTGCTTGCGCCCAAGTTCGAGTGATGCGCGGAGTTGGCAGGGGGAAGCGCGCCGTCAGGGTCTCGAACTCCGACCAGCCCATACGCCGGCTTTTCTGGCTGCGCCGTCTCAGACACCGTAGCCATATCCGGCGCATTTGCCGATGGAATCCGTTGAGCGCTGGGTAGTTGTGCGGCCTGCCGTAGTAGCCGTAGTGTCCGCGCAGAACGGCGGCGAACCACCTGTGCTGCGCGGCCAGTGGCGCGTGCATGAGCCGCCAGGCATCCTGGCGCAGCGCCGTCAGCTTGCGCGTCAGGCGTTTCCCTTCCGTCTTGTGCTTCACGATGAACCGGCCATCCCGGGTCCGCCCGCAGTAGTGGGTGAAGCCCAGGAAGGCGAAGGTCTCTGGCCGCCGCTCGCCACGCCGCTGTCGTGAGAGGGCAGCGAACCGCCCAAATTCGATCAGCCGCGTCTTGTCCTCATGGAGCGTCAGGCCAAAGCCGGCCAGCCGCGCCTTGAGGGTCAACAGCATCTCCTCTGCATCGGCCTTCTTCTCAAAGCCCATGACGAAGTCGTCAGCGTAGCGCACGATCACAACACAACCGCGTGCATGGCGACGTCGCCATTGGTGGGCCCAGAGATCGAGGATGTAGTGCAGGAAGATATTGGCGAGGAGCGGGCTGATTACTCCCTGAACGCAAAAGGTAACTTCGAGTTCGATCGGACAATCCCGCTCGATCGTTCCCGCTCCGTACTTGAT
>NZ_JBVVQD010000041.1:0-44604 GCF_055811755.1 Mesorhizobium sp. WSM4840 | reverse complement strand
CCCTTGTGGGGAGGGGTTAGGGGTGGGGGTACATCGTAGAGCGAAAGCCTCGGCTTTCCACCTGCGATAGCCCTGCCTCAAGGGAGAGATGTCCGGCAGGACAGAGGGCGGCGCTGTTCCGCCGGCCTATCAATCAACCGCAATTGCTTCCTCGCGCCAATTCTCGGCTGATCAAACGTTAAACCCAAGGCCGCGTTCCTTCGCGCCCCCTCTGCCCTGCCGGGCATCTCCCCCCGAGGGGGGAGATCGGCAGCTGCGCGAACCGCCCATCACCCTCCTAAAAGGACCCTCCCGTGACCCCAATCCCCGATGACAAGCGCCGCGCCGCCGCCGCGCAAAGTGAAGCCTGCGTCGACATCGCATCACTTGCCGACGAGATCAGGGCAAACGCCGCTTCCCTCGACGAGCGCTGGCGCATGGCCCAATGGCTGATCGAACAGCTGCGCCAGCAATTGTTCGACGCCGATGCCTTGCGCCGCGCCGTCGCCACCGCCAACAGCCAGTTCGACGCCGCCGGCGTTGCCAGCCTGAAAATCAACCCGACTGCCATCCGGCGCGCCGCCATTGCCGGGCGGCGAGCGGCAGCACCCGCTCGTCTCAGCGCGGCAGCGATCCAGGCCGACAAGATGCTTCTGTCCCTCCTCAGCCCCGGCGGCGCGCTCGACCCGCGCCCGGCGCTTGGCGCGCCGGCTGGAGGCATCACGGGCAGATTTTCGCTTCGTGGCCGGGGCCGCGGCTGACCATGTGCACACTTGCCCTTATCGGCACGGCTCTCTCGGTCGGCGGCGCTCTGGTCGAAGGCCAGCAGTCGAGGCAGATGGCCGACTACCAGGCCAGGGCCTATGAACAGCAGGCGCGGGCCGACGCGCAAGCCGCGGCCTTCGAACAGGGCCAGGAGCGCCACAAGCAGGACCTTCTGCAAGCGCAGGCGCGCGCCCAGGCCGGCGCGTCGGGCGTCGCCATGGCAGGCTCGCCGACTGAGGTGCTGGCGGCCAACGCCAGGCAGGGCCAGCTCGACATCAAGGCGATCCAGTACGGCTCGCAGCTGCGCCAGAACAATCTCACCACGCAGGCGGCGATCTCGCGTTTTTCCGGCAAGCAGTCGGCGGCGGCCTCGATCTTTAGGGCTGGCGGCAACCTCGTGTCCGGCCTTTCCGGCCTCTACGACCCGAGCAAGGCGGTGACATTCGGCAAGAGCGCCTTTCCGCCGGCGCCGGGCGGAGGGCTTTACTGATGGCGACCATCCCCCTCCAGCTTGCCCAGCGCCGGCTCGATACCGGCAGCGTGGTTTCCTATCCCGGCGGCTCGCCGGTCGGCGCCGCCATGCAAGGCTTTGGCGCCGAGCTCTCGGCTGTCGCCGAGCGGTTCACGCAACAGAAGCAGCAGCAGGACGCCTTCGACGCCGAGGTCATCGGCCGCGAGTTGAACGGGCAGATCGCCCAGGCCGAAGACGAGGCGATCCGGAATGCGCCGGCCGACGGTCGCGGCCTGCATGACAGCATGTATGGCCAGGTCGATCCCCGCACCGACGGCGTCGTCAAGTCCGGCCTGTTCGACAAGATCTTCGACAGCACCGTGCCGAAAGTGCCGGAGAGCGAACGCGCCAACTTCATCAGGAAAAAAGAGGCTTTAAGGCTGGCCGGCTCGGCACGCATGGCCGCACAGCAATATGCGCGCCGCCAGGCCTATGAGCAGACCGAATGGTCCAAGGCGCAGGACTCCTACACAAGCGCCATCGCGCAGAGCGACCCGGACGACACCGCAGCGTTCGAGGCGATCAGGCAGAGCGGGTTCGACTTCATCGCCAAGATGGGCAACCCGGTCGCCAGGCAAGCGGCCGAAACTGCCTGGCGCAGCAACACGGCAAAGGCGCTCGCCCAGGCGATGATCGCCAAGGATCCGGGCCGCGCTGTTGAACTGCTTGGCGCCGAGCCCAAGGCCGCCGACGGCGCGATCAACGGTGAAACCACCGGCGCTGAAGGCGGCACCGATCTGTCGGCGAAAAACCCGAATTCACCCGCTTCGGGCGACGACCGCCTTGCTGATCTCAGGCCCGACGATAGGGTTGCGCTCGCCTGGCAGGCTGGCGCCTCGGTGGCGCAAAACTGATGTCCGCAACCAGGCGGCCGGGCTAGATTTTCGCGTTGCCTGCCCCTGTTGCATTGGCCGCCGGCTTTTTCATGGGAAAACCCAAAGTTCCTGAAATCGCCGCTGGCAATGCACGCAGGTATGTGGTCGTTTCCAGGGCGATAAGAGACCGTTTGGAATCTCTACTCTGGCGGCCATCTGATGGCGTTTTCTCCGCTTCCGGTGCTCACGGACCCAAATGTCCGCTGCGCGCCGGTTCTCGAAACCACCATCATATGACTCGCCAGAGCGAATTTCGAAACAGTCTCTAAGAGCGACGGCGGCCTTTCTTACAACACAGGCTTGTGGTTCTGGATTTGAAATTTCCAAGCGCTGATGCGATCATTGGAACGGAAATCCACCTGGCCCGTCCAGGCTTCAGATGAAGGGCTGACCCTATCTTGTTGCGCTTAGAGTCTTATCCGATGCTGGCAAGGATCGTTTTTCCGGTCATGTTGGCCGGCGTTCTCCTGCTCACTCTTCTGCCGGCGCGGTTCTTGCCGGATTTCGGCACGGCGGTCACGCTTTACGATGACAAGTTGCATCACGCCATCGCCTTCGCCGTGCTGGCGGTGCTGGGAAGCCTCGGCTGGCCGGAACACAAGGCAAAGCTGATTGTTGTCCTCGCCTTCACCGGCGCGGCGATCGAGGTTCTTCAGGGCTCGCAACTGATAGGGCGCGATCTGGATGGGTTCGACTGGGTTGCCGACTGCGCCGGCATGGCGTGCGGGCTGGCAATCGCCGGCTGGACAAAAAGGCGCGTTGGGAGGCGCGTTGGCGGATTGCCATAGGCCGCAACGGGTTTTTCTCTCGAGACAACACCGCCGGCCTGATCCGCGCCCGGGGCCGGCCTGAAATCATAGCGCACTTAAAGCCTCGCTTTCGCGGGGCTTTTTTCATGGAGAAGCCTGATGGCTCGACCTGCAACTGCCGCCGTTCGACTTCTGACCGGCGAACGCGAACCCGTGCGCCTGGCGACCACGGCCAACATCCTCCTTCGTGGCCTGCAGGCCATCGACGGCGTGCCGTGCGAGGTTGGCGACCGCGTGCTGGTCAAGCACCAGGCCGACCAAAGACAGAACGGCATCTACACGGTCAGCGAGGGCGAATGGTTCCGCGCCGCCGACGCCCGCACCGCCCGCACCTTGCAGAAGGGAACGACGGTTCACACCCAGGTTGGGACAATCAATGCCGGGCGGGTGTTTGAATTTAGCGCTGACGAGCCGGTGGTGGGCAGCGATGCCATCGCCATTGCCCCGTTCGTGCCGCCCGACATTGCGGAGGTGGTCGAGGATGTCGAATCGCTGCGCGACGAGACGCAGATGCTGAAGGATGCCACCGAGGCCAGTGCCGGCCAGGCAGCCGCCAGCGCTGCCAGCTCTGTCACCAATGCCGGGCAAACCGCCGCCGATGTCGTCACCACCGCGGCCAATCTGGCCAGCGCGCAGGCGGCGCGCGACGCATCGCTGTATGGCAAGGGCATTTTCCCGACGACGGCGGCGGCGATCGGTTTTGGTGTCGTCGGCAGCGGTGCGATCACGGCGGGGGCCGGTGGCACCAACGGCACGTTCGATTTGGCGTTTACCGGCGGCGCCGGTTCGGGTGCCGCCGGCCGCTTCGTTGTGGCTGGCGGCGCAGTGACGCAGATCCTGATCACAGCGCCCGGCTCCTACACTGTGGCGCCAAACTTCAGCTTCGCGGCGTCGGCGGGATTGGCTGGCGCAAGTGCGGCGGCGGTCCTCGCCCGGAATGCTGAGGTTGGTGAATACTTTTGGACCGAAGTCAGCGCCGGTATCCTTGGAATGTACACTGTGGCGGCCGGGCCGGTTGCCGTCGACACGGGCGTTCGTCCTTCGGCGGCGGAAGTCATCGCCTTGATCGGATCGAGGACGGTCGGGCCGGTTGCGATCACTGGTTCGGTCGGCGGCACGGTGGTCTCCAACAGCAGCATCTATTACTGGCCGGGGTCACTATCGACGGTAGATGAATTTCTGTCGAGTGTAGAACTCGGCTTCGGCGCTGGGCCGGGAACAATTCATATCGTCTTTGCCCACGTCGAGGGCGATGGCACGTTAACTCTGGTCTCTGAACAAACTATCGCTGTCGTTACCGGCCCGTCCTCCGTCAACTCGGGGCTCTCGATCCTGAAGCCGGCCGGCAGCGTCATGGGCTTACAGCGGACAGGCGTGGGCACCTGGTACTATACGGCCGGGGCAATTGCGAACGGCGAAAGCGAGTGGTTTACGGCGGCGTTGCCGACCTCGCACACCGCCAAGACCATCGGTTTTACAAACGGCCCGCAATGGAAAGCAACTTTCACGGGTGAAGTCGGCACAAAGGCGCGCGCCGCCTACGATACCGCAAAAGGTCTTGTCGATGTTGTCGGTTCGGAATTGGATACCGGGTGGCCGTCGCTGGTCAACACCGGTGCGAACACGCCCGCGAACTACAGCATTGTCATGCAAACGCCGGCTCCCGCCGCTGGCTGCATCACTCAGGTCGATGTCGGGGCGAGCGGCGCGGGTGCTGCACTGATCCATGTTGTCGAGGTCTTGGCAGGACCAACCGTCAACGTGATCAGCACCACGCCAATCACTCTTGCAAATGGCGTTCCCTCTATCCCTCTCTCGATCCCGATTGCGGCCGAACAATATCCGGCGATCAGCGGCGGCGGCTACAAGTTTCAGAACAGCGTCAATCCGGAAGGCATTCCCGTTTGGCTCAGGAACGGGGCGCTGTCGAACGGCGCCAGCGTGTCGAATTCGACCCAGCACCGCTATGAGGTCCGCTTCACGATCAAGACCGGTCTTATAGCGGATGCAGCAAGGGCCTTGACCGGCGGCGCGCAGAACACCGGCATGAACCTGCTGGCAGACGCCGACCCGAATGGCGTCGTTGACGCGACCGCGATCTTTGCTTCGGCCGGGGCCGCTCACCCAAATCCCTACGTCCCGCCCGGCAGCTTCGCGCTGACGGCCATGCCTAAGTCTGGCGACGGCTTTTGGGGGCCTGGAAAGCCGTTTGTCGGTGGCAGGAGGTTTTTCGTTCCGGCTCGCCCGTCGCTGTTCAATCTTTCTGATGGCTTCCGGGCCAAGATGGCGGAGCACATCGCCAACAACGATGTGCTTTGCCTGATCGCCGACAGCATCGGTCATTGGGCTCTGGCCAGCAATGGCTCGGCCCACTGGTTCAATCGAGTTACGCAGTTCGCCAATCTCGGCATTGCGCATGATGAGCCTGGCATGACGGCGTTGCGGCTTAGCTCAACCTATACGCCCGCCTTCTATGGCGTCACGACCAGCGGAACCGTGTCGACGGGAACGCGCGGGCCGCTCGGCGAAAGCATCATCCTTGCGGATGGCGCGTCGCTGACGTTCACGGGCGCCTATGAGCAGGTCGACGTCCATTACACCCAGGACGCCGGTCAAGGCTCGCTCGCGTTCGCCTTCAACG
Organism: Mesorhizobium sp. WSM4840; assembly: GCF_055811755.1. NCBI lineage: Bacteria > Pseudomonadati > Pseudomonadota > Alphaproteobacteria > Hyphomicrobiales > Phyllobacteriaceae > Mesorhizobium > Mesorhizobium sp. WSM4840. Next base: position 39,024 of record NZ_JBVVQD010000041.1, on the reverse strand, counting down.
GTGGAGCGGCCTACAAGACTGTGAACGCTGCCGGCGCTCTGGCGCTGGATCAATATTCCGGCCCGTCCCTGACAGCGCAGGCGGCGAGCGGAAACTATACCCTTACGGCCGTAGGCGGACCGGTGGAGATCACTGGGCTTATCCGTCTCGGCATCAAGGCGGCCGGCTCGCGTCCGCGCCTGCGGACGCTGCGCGCTGCGCACGGAAGCTATACGTTCGCATCCTTCAACGCGCCGCGCCTTGCTTCTGCGGTCGCACAATGCGGCTATGCTGGCGGCAAAATTGTGCCGGTCCTCGCTCTGGGCATCAATGACAGCTTTAGCACGCCGCCGGCGACGATTTCGGCCAATATCACGTCGATTATCAACACGCTGGAGGCGGCCGGCGCTCCTCGCATGATGGCCATGCCGCCAACACGGCCATCATCCGCTTGGGATAGCAGCTATACAGGCGGTCGCACTTACGACGCAGCGCTTGGTGCGATCCGTCAAACCTATCGGTCGCGCAATGTGCTGACGGTCCCGATTGACGGGTTCGATTATGTCAACTCGGGGGCCTATCAAGAGGGCCTGCACTACAACGATGCCGGCCACGACAGCAATGCGCTGCGCTTCATCGAATACGTCGCGGAAAGGGGATAAGACCATGCCATTCGCAGTTCATCGCAAGGGTGAAGTGATCGCGACGCTTGAAGAAGGTGAGGAATGGGTGATCGTCGGCAAGAAGATCCTGATTACGAAGCCCAATGACCCGACTTATAGTCGAGAAATCGCAGTGCGTAAGGACGATGCCGAAGGGCTCGTCGAAGTGTGGCTGGGAGGCGCCTAGTCCGTACTGGACGCGGTTCGCGCGCTATGGCACGGTTGGCTTGGCGGGGGCGATCCTTAGGAGGATTTCTCTATGGCGGACGCCGGCAGCATTATAGCGATCTATGATGACTATTACGCAGATGGCAAAGTAGCCGCGAAACGCGAAATTGCTTCGCAGCAATCAGTCGGCCATATAGAAGCGATCCTCCCGGGGGAGACCGTCGAAAAGGTCCTTGACATCGGGGCTGGTGAAGGGGCTGTGCTGCACAAGCTCAACAAGCGAAATCTGGCAAAGACACTCGGGGCCGTCGAGATTTCGACCTCGGGTATTGAGGCCATCAAGGCACGGAAAATCCCTAGTCTGAAGAGCCTCGATGTTTTTGATGGCTACCACATTCCGCACTCCGACAAGTCGTTCGACCTTGGGTTGGCCATCCACGTTGTCGAACACGTCGAGCACGAACGGATGTTTTTGATGGAGGCGGCGAGGGTCTGCAAGAAGCTCTACATCGAGGTGCCGCTGGAGCATACGAGAAACCTCAATCGCGCCATTCGGATGTCCGGGCCGTATGGGCATATCAATTTCTACACGCCGCTGACGTTCGAAAATCTGCTCAATACTTCCGGGCTCAAGGTCGATAGTCTGATGACGTTTGCTCACGATCTCGCTTATGAACAGCACTTGGCCGGGCGGTACAAAGGATGGGTGAAATACAAGTTGCGGACCGAATTTCTCAAGGTCGCGCCCAAGGCTGCGGTGCGGAACATGGCGTACATGGCCGGAGCGCTATGCAGCACTAAATAGTTGATTCTGAAAGGTCGCGGACCTTTTTAGCAGGAACTCCGGCAACGATCGTGAAGGGCTCTACGTCCTTCGTGACGACAGACGCTGCGCCGACGACCGCGCCCTTGCCGATCGTGACACCTTTCAGGATTGTCACGCCAAAGCCGATCCAGACATTCTCATCGATTGTGACCGGCGCGATGCCGACACCCGACCAGTTCTTTTTGCCTTGATGCCACTCGGCGACATCGCTTGTGCGCTGCTTCCAATCCAGCGAGTGCGAGTTATGGTCAACGATCGTCGTACCCCATGAGATAACGACATCATCGCCAATAGTGATGTGTTCTGCAGCGACTAGGTGGCTCTTGCCGATGTAGCAGCGCCTTCCGATCGTGATCCGCGCTTCTGGTCGATCAAACGAGAAGTAGCAGTTGATGATCCCGTCCTCGCCGATCGAGTGATGGCCACGGCGGGCAGTGCGGACACTCTGAATGGCCACCTTCGTGCCAGCGCCGACATTGGCGCCCGCTAGGCGTTGCAGGAAGGGCGGCACAAAAGGCATGTCAGTGTCTTCCGTATCGTGTTTGTTGCTGCCTCTCGGCGATAACCTGCAAACCGTCGCAGAGCATGAGGTGCCGTTGTGGCATTCGCGTACTAAGCTCCTTCAATGCTGCCTGCGCATCGTGCTCGTCGTCGGCTGCCATCATTGGCGCAGGGATGTGTCGGCCATCGATTGCTTGGACCAAAAAGCGCTTGAGGGTTTGTGCCACCGGCAGGTTAGTTCGCATCGTCAGGGGCAGATCCGTTGGGCGGTCATCATTTGCGGCAAGCACCTCCGCTTTGCAAGCGTGATCGTGAGGTAGTTCACGCTCTAGTTCGTTCGGCTCGACACGGCCCCTAGCAACGAGCCAGTGCAGGTAGCATTTCGCCAACCGCAGATAGACTTGTACCGAGTGATCTTGTGGGTCGATAATTTCGGCGGCGTCTGGCTGCCGGCTGGCTTGCTTGCGCGTCCAAAAGACACGCCGTAGCCCGCGCCGCCGCGCAGGCGAATGGCGCAAAGACTGCAAAGACTAATGACAGCTGTCTTGTGGCTTGTCGTGAGGCTGGCTGTTCGACCACCAGATAAAATACAGCGAACCTATCTTCATGACCGGCACACGGCGCTCGCGTTCGCGCACCCGCAATTCGCGATAGACTTTCATCTTCAGGGTGCCGCCCGGCAATTTGATACGCACTGCCATCGGTTCAACTCCCGCCGGCAAGGCAATGATGATGTGCGATGCAGCAATTAGAGAACTTCCCCCAGGGAAGAGTCAACAGCCGATGGGTTTTTTGACTCTTCCCGGGAAGAGGTTCGGGCGCAGGCGCTCGATGAGATTCAGAGCGTCAACGCGTTGCCTGGAGTTGGTCCGGATCGTCCGGGTGCATCCGGCTGGCCGATTAAAGGACGCGGCCGGTTCGACCACCAGGTGAAATAGACCGAACCTATCTTGACGACAGGAATGCGGCGGCTGCGTTCGCGCCCGCGCAATTCCCGATACACCTTCATCTTCAAGGTGCCGCCCGGCAACTTGATCCGAACCGCCATCAGCCCATCCCCATTGTGCAGCGCAGCAATTAGAGAGCTTCCGTAGCGTAAAAGTCAACAACAGGTCATTGACTATTTCTGGGACTGTTTCCAGAAGGGCCCCGGGCACAGGCTCGGGATCATCGATTTGGCGGGCGCCCTGACATGCTGCCCGGCCACCAGACGATGAAGTAGTCTCCGACCCGCCAGACCGGGACCTGGCGCTTCTGCTCGCGGCGGCGCAGCTCGTCCTTTTTCTTGATCTTCAGTGTCCCGCCCGGAAGCCTGATCCTTATTGTCACGTGCCCTCCCGGTGTCCCACGGGGTATGAACGGTTCCTGGCCGCAGTCTCATCCCAATTTCGGTCCAGGTGGCAGGACGGATCGAGCTTCTCAAGCGGTCAGCACGATCACTTGAAGAAATCCGCCATGCCCTGGATGGCCAGGAACGCATAGAGGATCGGCCCGGCGACCAGCCCGCAATAGAGGCACAGGATCGCTGCCAGCGCCACAAGCAGCGGCTTGTCGCGGCCGACCGCGCACAGCTCGGCCTTCACCGTCCAGCGCGCCGTTCCTTCATCTTGCGACATCGGCCGCTGTCCTCCCCTTTGGGGTTTTTTTCACACAATCGCTTGCAAACATCAACCGGCCCGCGAGGGCGGAAAGGACACGACCATGGACATGACGTTCAAGGGCGCCGCCAGGCGCCTGGACGACCTCGATCTGCCAAAACTTGGCGCCAGGATCGGCGTCGGCGAGGATGAGATCCACGCCTTTCTCGATGTCGAAACCAGCGGGCATGGCTTCGACGCCCATGGCCGGCCGGTCATCCTGTTCGAGCCGCATGTGTTTTTCCGCAACCTGTCGGGGGCGAAGCAGGCGCAAGCTGTCGCGGCCGGCCTTGCCTATGCCAAATGGGGCGAAAAGCCTTATCCCCGGGACAGCTACCCCCGCCTGAAAGCCGCCTGCGCCATCGACGAGACGGCGGCGCTCAGATCGGCGTCGTGGGGCCTCGGCCAGGTTCTCGGCGAGAATTTCAAGGCGGCCGGCTTCCTCACCGTGCAGGCCATGGTCGAAGCCATGATGGAGGACGAAGCGCTGCAGCTGGCGGCGGCGGTCAATTTCATCGCCGCCAACCGGCTCGACGACAAATTGCGCAAGCATGATTGGGCCGGCTTTGCCAAGGGTTACAACGGCGCATCCTTTGGGAAGAACGTCTACGATATCAGGCTTGCCGAGGCGTTCCGCAAATGGTCCGGGATCAAGGACACGCCGGCCGCTGCCCCAGCGCAGCCTCCAGCGCCTGTTCCGATCCCGCAGGCTCCGCAACCGGACATTCTTGCGTCTTCAGGGCCAAAGCACGAGCCGGGCGAGGCTGGAGTGCGGCCCGGACCGTTGCCCGGACCGCTGTCCGGATTCTGGGCCGCAGTCCTGGCTCCCTTGGTCGCCGCAATCCTGTCCTTGTTTCGAAAGGTAAAGCCATGACGTGGTTCAATACCAATGCCGCGCACAATCTGATCAATATGCTGATCCTGCTGCTCACCGGCCTGGTCGGCTTCGACTGGACGCTGTTCGGCATCGACGCTGCCCTGGCGCTCAAGATCACCGGGGTGCTGACCCTGCTCAAGATCCTGATGAATGTCGTCCGCGACGGCGTTGCCGGCCTCGTCAGACGACAGCCTGCCGTGGAGGGCAATTGAGATGTGGGTGCTTTCCATGCTGAGCGCGCTCGCCGGCAATACGACGATCATGGCGATACTCGCCGCGCTGGTCGGCGGCATCGGCCTGTTTGTCGCCGGCGGCATCAGCCGGGCCAACAAGGATACGGCCAGGCGAGCGGCGGAAAAACTCGCCGCCGCACAGGATCGCCTCGAGATGGACCGCGAGGCGACCGATGCCGAACGCGCGGCGCGCGACCTGTCGGACGAAGCCGCACGGCGGGAGGCGAGGCGATGGGCAAGGCACTGATGATCGGTCTGCTGCTCGAGAGCCTGCTGTTTGGGGGCCTGTTGCTCGCCGGATGCACAACGCCGGTTTCGCCGGCGCGTCAGGTCTGGTGCGACCACAACCAGCCGCGCCGTCCCTCCGCCGTCGTCGTCGCCGCCATGACGCGGCCCGAGCTCGACGAGGTGAACGCCTACAACGCGAAGGGCGCCAGGTGGTGCGGGTGGCGGCCATGATACAGGAGTTTCTCGATGCTCTCGGCATCAAGGCGCCGGTGGTGGTCGCCGGCCTTTCCGGCGGCATTTTGCGCGCCTTGTCGCGCCACCGCTACAAGGTCCGCGAGATGGTGGCGTCGCCGATCTGCGGCGCGCTGGCGGCGGCCTACCTGACATTGCCGGTGGTGCATTACTTCCGCGCTACCGGCGTGCCGATACCGTCGCCCGACGACGGCACCACGACGCTGGCCGCAGCGTTCCTCATCGGCGTCTCGGCGATGTGGATCTCGGACATCGTCTTCGAGGTGGTGGTGAGGCGGTTCAAGCCGGAGAAGGAGGAATGAGATCGCGCCTGTCTTAAAGCGCGTCGCGTTTGACCGGGCGACGCGCTTTAGGTTGTTGTTTTATGCATGTCGTTATCGCAAAACCGCTGCACACCCTCGGTTCAGGCCCGAGGGCATGCTTTTGCGCGACATGCATTATTGCGCCGCAGCAACAGCCTCTTGCGGGAGACCCGGGTGAAGGTTGCGGAACCACTGGCGAAGGTGCGCGTTGGGCACGACCCTTGAGAGGATCTACCATGCCAGCTCGCCCAATCGTCTCGACAGCCGCAGCGATCCTGCTCGCCGCCACAAGCATGGCTTACGGCCGGCCGGATGCGCGCACCATGACATGCGAACAGACGCAGCAGCTGATCCAGAGCCGGCGCGCCGTCGTCCTGTCCACCGGCCGCAACACCTATGATCGATATGTCCGCCAATACGGCAATGAGTGCGACTGGCCCGAAGCGCCCGTCACCTCCTATGTGAGGACGCTTGACGGTCAATGCCGGGTCCATCGATGCGAGGAACCGGTTCTCGGATTGCGATGATGCGCCATTAAAGTCCAGGATCAAACACCCAGGGTCTGCGCCGCGTCGCGTCGCTCCTTGCTTCGCCCTAGGATGAGTGCGTCAGGAAGTTCGGGTCAAGCCCGAGGGCAAGCTTTTGCGCGACATGCATTATTGCGCCGCAGCGACAGCCTCTTGCGGGAGACCCGGGTGAAGGTTGCGGAACCACGGGCGAAGGTGCGCGTTGGGCACGACCCTTGAGAGGATTTACCATGCCAGCTCGCCCAATCGTCTCGACAGCTGCAGCGATCCTGCTCGCCGCCACAAGCATGGCTTACGGCCGGCCGGATGCGCGCACCATGACATGCGAACAGACGCAGCAGCTGATCCAGAGCCGGCGCGCCGTCGTCCTGTCCACCGGCCGCAACACCTATGATCGATATGTCCGCCAATACGGCAATGAGTGCGACTGGCCCGAAGTGCCTGTCGCCTCCTATGTGATGACGCTTGACGGTCAATGCCGGGTCCATCGATGCGAGGAACCGGTTTTCGATTTCCCGGACTAGTTCCTCTGTGCCGAGATTTGGTTCTTTGGCTGAGCCCTGTGGACGGTCGCTGCCCGACCAGACTGCAACCGCCAGTCTCCAACGTCTGCGATTAGCCGTAAGCCCCCGCGCCTTCGTCATCCCAGGGCGAAGCAAGGAGCGAAGCGACGCGGCGCAGACCCTGGGATCCATTCCGTGACATCAGCCGAAGAATGCAGCGGCCAAGAACGGTGCTTGCATCCGCAACGGTGCCAGCTACCCTTCCACCATGACCGGCTATGCCTATATGACCGCGAGCCAGAAGCGTGGCACGATCTACATCGCTGTCACCAACGATCTCGGCCGCCGCATGCCGGAGCACAAATCTGGCGAAGGCTCGCGCTTCACCAGCCGCTACGGCGTGCAGCGTCTGGTCTGGTACGAGGAGCACTTCGACATTCGAGACGCCATCCAGCGCGAGAAGTCGCTGAAGCGTTGGCCACGCCAGTGGAAGATCGACCTGATCGAGAAGAGCAATCCAGAGTGGTTCGAGCACTTTCGCGGAACGGGGTGGTAGCGTTCGGTTCTGGTCCGCTGCATTCTTCGGCTTGGGTAACGGCATGGATCCTAGGGTCTGCGCCGCGTCGCTTCGCTCCTTGCTTCGCCCTAGGAAGACGAAGGCGCGGGGCTTACGGCTAATCGCAGACGTTGGAGATTGTGCAGCTGGACCGTCCGCAGTCCCTTTCAGGCTCAGTCAAAGACCAAATCCTCTGTGCAGAGGAATTAGAAGCAGCCGGCGCCTGATCCAAGATCTCTTCGCGCGACGTCTTTTCGCGCGGCACCGAGGCGGCCGATGCTCTAAAAGCCGAAGAATTGCCAGCCGACCAGATAGCTAAGCGCGACGACCACCAGGGGAAACAGGGCCGGCGCCAGCTGGCTGAAGACGGAACGCCTTGCCGGTTCCTTTGGGGCATTCCTTTCGGCGTTTCCGAGATTTTTGGTCATGGTCCAATACAGTAGCAATCGCTGATTAACGATTCACCAACATGCTGCGCCCGCCCCGGAAACGGGGCGGTTTTTTGCGTGTTCAACGGAAGTCGCCCCATTGCCGCCCAAAACTGTCGTGCCGGTCGATTGAACCTGCACATGGAGCCGGGCGCGCGTTTGCCGCATGCGGGAACCAATCGCCGCCCACCTGCTTTGGCAAGGAGGTTCGCGGGAAAGGAGTTCGACATGAAACCTTTCGCATTCCTGCCGAGCGCGTTGATCATCGGCGTGCTCGGCGCACTGGCGTTGGCGGCGCCGGCTGCCGCCCAGACGGATGACCAGACACAAGACCAGGCGCCTGCCGGCCCCTGCCAGGCCCAGCCGCAGAACGGCCAGCAGCAGGAGCCGCCCGCCAACAACGGTGCCGGCGACAGCCTGACCGACACGCTTGATCCCTGCAACGGCGTGCTGCTGCCGCCGCCGACCGGCGATCAGGGCATGGCCGCACCGCCGCCGGACGAAGGCAGGACACCGGTGCTCAAGCCCGGCGAGGTGCCGGCGCAGCCGCCGAAACAATAGGTTGGCGCATTTGCCGCCTCGGCGCCTGACGGGAGCCCGACGCCGGCAGGCTTTTTTGCTGGGGGGCGGAACATTAGTTCTCGCTAAATGTTCCTTTCGAAGCAGTCGATATCACCCCCTCCGGTATCGCTGCTGATCGGGCAAACCGATCGGCCCGCGTGCCTGTGAAAGGAACGCGGGCCACTGCGGTCGGTCGCAGCAACGCATCCGGGCGGCGCCACTGCGGCGCCGATTAGCCGCCGCTCACGGAACAAGAAGGTTGCGTGAGCGTTTCCAAAGAGGGCCCGCCGTCCCGATTGTGATCTACTGTTGCCACCCGTGGAAGGCGAAGTCCGCCAACAAGAACAGGAGAAGACGATGAAGATCCACCTTGTTCCTGCCGCCGCCGGGCTGGTTCTGCTCACCGGTGTCGGCGTGGCCACCGCAGACCAGGTGATTGTCACGCCCGAGCAGCAGACGGTCATTCGCGAATATGTGGACAGGCACCCGCTGGCGTCGATCAGCCTTCTGGGAGTGGAGCTCAACATCGGTTCCACCGTGCCCGACACGGTTGAGCTTCACCCGATCGACGTTCCCGACGTGCAATACAGATACGTGGTCGTCGACGATCGCACCGTGCTGGTCGATCCCGGCACGCGCAGGATCGTGAAGGTCATTGACTGACCTTCACCCGCCGCTCTCTCGGGAAGACGCGAGAGGAGCGGCGGCTCGCCGGCAGGCAGCCGGCTGCTGATCGTCTTGTCGCGGGAAGGAGCCATTTCCATGTTGCCGCATGTCGAGTCACGCAATGTGGCCGCATCTGTCGACAAGCTGCTTGCTGAACGGGGCACTGCCCTGTTGTCGATGAAGGAGTTGATTGCAGCCGTGCGTGAGCAAACTGGAACGGATCGCTCGGACGCGGATCTGGCGGGGCTGATCACCAAGAAGGCGGCACTCCTCGGTGTCGCGGTTCTGTCCGAATAGGGCTGAAGCCCCAAGACTTTGATCCGAACTCATGACGTCGATCCGAACTCATGACGCCGATGAGAACTTGGGCTAAGACAGCTGTTGCCCAAGGCCTTGAACCGAACCGATGGAGGCAACAGTGACGGACGACAGGCAGGAACGCATTCGCCGGCGGGCTCACGCGATCTGGGAACAAGCCGGCCGGCCCGACGGTGCGCATCAGCAGCACTGGGACCAGGCCACTGCCGAGGTCGACGGTGAGAAGAGCAGGCCGAAAGCTAAGGCGGCTCGACCGAAGGAGCCGGCGGCCGCCAAGGCCAAGCCAAAGGACACCAAGCCAAAGGACACCAAGCCAAAGACTGCTCGGCCGCGCAAAGGTTCAGCGAGCTAGAACAATAACGCTTCGGCCGCGGGACGAAGCTCTGTCCCGCGGCCGAAAGCGTGAGTTCCCGAAATCGATCTCGGCTACATGCCGCAGTGCCTGTCGTTGACGGTCGGTGAGACCGTGCCGGGAGCCTTGTGCGTGGCATCAGGCAGCGCGCCCTGCGGGCCTATAGGACAGTTCCGATCGGCATTGGAATTCGTGCCGTCGGGGCCCGCAATAATGCTACCGGTAATCCCGCGATCGACAGCATCCGGCTCATCGGCCAGGTTCGGATCGATCGGGGCCGGGTCGATTACGACGCTTCTGTCGCTGCCGGTACCCATTTCAGCGTCGGGGTCGCTGGCAGTCTGGGCCATCGCAGACGTGGCCAGACCAGCGGCGAGTACGGACGCCGCGAGAATCTTCGTAAGCATGGTTTGCCTCCATTTGTCTCCATTTTTTCGGTTGTCGCCGCATCGCGACTACAGAAAAAACCGCTCGGGGCTGGTGAAGGTTCCCATAAAATTCCAGCCTGCGACGAACCGTCGTGATCAGCAGCGCAAACTTGCCCGGCAAATGCCGGGGACCCGAAAGCGTGCTGGCAGCGAGCCGTTGACATGGCTGCCATGTCACGATATTGAACAGGACTATACAGGTTTACTGAACAGGTATTCCATGGCGCGTCGCACGACTCCGTCGTCTCCCGGAACGGGCAAGCCCGAACGGATCGCCACCGTCCTCGAACACGAGATACGCTCCGGCGTGCTCGGCTTCGGCGACCGCCTGCAGAGCGAGAACGAGCTCGTCCAGCGCTTCTCGGTCAGCCGCAACACCATCCGCAAGGGTCTCGAGGAATTGTCGAGCCGCGGGCTGATCACCACCAAGGTCGGCATCGGCTCGTTCGTCACCTTCGACGGCATGCCGGTCGACGACGCCGTCGGCTGGTCGCGGGCGCTGGCCAATGCCGGCGCCAATGCCGACACGCGCACGCTCAGGCTCGAAGTCATGCAGGATGCCGAGCTCGCCGCCAGGCTCGGCGTCGAAAGCCCGTTCTTCATCGCCGTCGACCGGGTGCGCTCCAACGCCGATGACGGCCATGCCATCTCGATCGAGCGCAGCCGCTTGCCGCTGTCGCCGGAGTTGGAGGACGTGCCGCTGCGCGGCCTGCGCGAGGGCTCGCTGCACCAGACGCTGCGCGCGGCGGGGCTCGTCCCCGATCACGGCGAGGAGTGGGCCGACATCGAGATGCTGAGCGCCGAGGACGCGGCCATACTCGACTGCGCGCCCGGCGCGCCGTTCCTGCGCACGCGGCGCCTGACGCGCGCCGCCGACGGCCGCGCCATCGAATTTGTCACCAGCCTGCTCAATCCGGCGCATTTCGCGCTGCACCTGGAGTTCTGAGCATGGACACGCTGAGAATGGAGACGGGCGAGGCGATCGACCGCGCGATGGGTGCGCTTATCGGCGGTGCGCTGGGCGATGCGCTCGGCATGCCGACGCAGCTTTTGTCGCCGGCCCGCATCGCCGAGCTCTACGGCCATGTCGAGGATTTCGTCGCGCCTGTCGCCGACCATCCGGTGTCGAAGGGCCTGGTCGCCGGCACTGTTACCGACGACACCGAACAGGCGCTGCTGCTCGGTCGTGTCCTGGTTGGTTCAGGCGACAGCTTCGATCACACACGCTGGGTCAGCGCGCTGCTCGACTGGGAGCGCGAGGTCAAGGCGCGCGGCAGCTACGACCTGCTCGGACCTTCGACCAAACGCGCCATCGACGCCATCAATCGCGGCGTGCCGGCCGCGGAAGCGGGACGCAGCGGCGATACCAATGGCGCGGCGATGCGCATCGCGCCGGTCGGCATCATGATGCCGCTGGAGCCGCTCGACGGGTTGGTCGCCAAGGTGGCGGAAACCTGCCGCGCCACGCACAACACCTCGATCGCCATTGCCTCGGCCGCAGCCGTCGCTGCCGCCGTCAGCTGCGGTGTTGCCGGCGGCGATTGGCGAGCAGCCTCGGACCGTGCGGTTGTGGCGGCAAGGCAAGGGGCGGCACTCGGACACTGGGTCACCGGCGGCGATATCGCCGCGCGGATCGACTGGGCGAGGAGCCTCGTCCGCGGCAAGGCTGTCACTGACGGCATCCGGCTGATCATCGACCTGGTCGGCACCGGCGTCGCCAGCCAGGAATCGATTCCGGCGGCCTTCGCGGTGCTGGAAATAGCCGGTGGCGATCCCTGGCAGGCGGCCGTCATCAGCGCCAATCTCGGCGGCGACACCGACACGATCGGCGCCATTGCCGCCGGCATGGCAGGCGCCTGCACCGGCTTTTCCCGATTGCCGCAGGAACACATCGCCCGGCTCCAAGGGCTCGACATGGCGCAGGTGCGCGCGCTCGCCGCCGATCTGGTCGCGGTGCGGATGGCGAAACGCGGTTCAGGCAAGGATGCGGCGGCATGAGCGGAGCTCAGCCTGACATGAGCGGGCGTCTCGTCCATATCGGCAGCGCGGTGGTCGACTATGTCTACCGCATCGACGCCTTGCCGGCGCCCGGCACCGAAAAGACCGCATCGAGCTTTGCCCAGGTCGCCGGCGGCGGCTTCAACATGATGGTCGCGGCCAGCCGCACCGGCATGAAGGTCGTCTTCGGCGGCCAGCTCGGCAGCGGACCGAATGGCGACTTCCTGCGCGCCGCCTTGGCCGCCGAGGGCATCGCAACGCTGACCCCGCCATCACCCGTGATGGACAGCGGCAATTGCGTCGCCATGATCAGCGGCGACGCCGAGCGCACCTTCGTGTCATGGCCTGGTGCCGAGAGTGTGCTCAGCCTCGGCATGATGGCGCCCGTCCGGGTTGCGCCGGGGGATTGGGTGTTCGTCTCCGGCTATACGCTGAGCTATGTCGGGAGCCGCGACGCGCTGGCCGACTGGATCGAGGCGCTGCCGGCGGAAATTCCCTTCGTCTTCGATCCGACGCCTGTCATATCGGAGATTCCGCGCGCCATTCTCGACCGGGTGCTGGCGCGCACGAACTGGCTGAGCTGCAACACAACGGAAGCGGCCGAGATTGCCGGCCCCGGCGCTGTCGAGGCCATTGCTGCCCGGCTTCTTTCCAATCACTGCCCGACCGCCGAGGGGGTCATCATCCGCGCCGGGGCGAAAGGCTGCTTCGTGCGGCTGGCTGACGGCACCGCGCAGGCCGTGCCCGGTTTCAAGGTTGCCGCCGTCGATACCAACGGCGCCGGCGACACGCATATCGGCGCCTTCGTCAGCGCGCTGTCGCGCGGCGTGCCGCCCTTCGAAGCGGCAAGTTACGCCAATGCGGCGGCGGCGCTCTCGGTCACCCGCCATGGCGGGTCGTCGGCGCCGACCGACGAGGAGATCCAGACATTCCTCAGCCATGACGATCGATCCGTGCACGGCCGGAAGCAAAAGGCCCATTTATGACAGAATAAATGACGCAACAAGCCCGCCAACCGGGCAAACAATGAGAGGAACGAACATGCGCATGCCAAAATTGACTGCATTTGTGACAGCAACCGCCGTCTTCGCTTCGGCACTCACGCTGGCCGCCAGGGCCGACGAGGTGCATGTGCTCAACTGGAAGGGCTACGGCGCCGACGAGCCCTGGGCCATTGCCGCCTTCGAGAAGGCGACCGGCAACAAGGTCGTCAACGACTTCTTCAATTCCGAACAGGAAATGCTGACCAAGCTGAGGACCAATCCCGGCCTCTACGACGTCGTCATGATCAACGCGGCCTTCAACGACCAGGCGATGGCGGAAAAGCTGATCCAGCCGATCGACGTCTCGAAGATTCCCAACTATGCCGACATCAGCCCGGACAAGGCAGGCTCGCCGATGCTCGCCCGCGATGGCAAGGTCTATGGCGTGCCATGGGTGTGGGGCTTGACCGCGCTCGCCATCAACGAGAAATCCTTCGAGACGCCGCCGACCAGCATCACCGAGATGTGGAACGAGGCGCATAAGGGCCGCGTAGTCATTCGCGACGATGCCGTCGAAGCGGTCCAGTTCGGCGCCATCGCCACCGGCCAGAACATAAACGACATCAAGGATATGGAAGCGGTCAAGGCGAAGCTGACCTCGCTGATGCCGCAGATCAAGACATTCTGGAGCTCGGAAAACGACTGGAACCAGATGGTCGCCTCCAACCAGATCGACATCGGCACCTATTGGAGCGGTTCGGCCGACCGGGCCAAGACGCATTTCAAGCTGCCGGTCGCGCTGGTCATCCCAAGGGAAGGCGCCGTCGCCTGGCTCGACGCTTTTTCCATTCCGGTCGGTGCCAAGAACGTCGCCGGCGCCGAGGCCTTCATCAACTACATGATTGATCCCGGCTTCTACGTTGAATGGGTCACCAAGGTCGGCGCGCCGGTCTCGGCCAACACCAAGGCGGTTGCCGCCCTTCCCGAAGATGCGTTCAACCGCAAGGTGATGGGCGACCCTGATGTCGCCAAACGCATCCAGTTCCAGGCGCCGATCACCGATGCGCAGCGCGAGGCCTATCTGGCGCTGTGGCAGGAGATCAAGGTCAACGTTAAGTAACGGCCGGCTTTTCGGGAGGAGCATATGGCTGGACAGGTCGCGACCGGTTCGAGGAGCGGATTGCGATCGGCGTTGCCGTTGCTCCTGCCTGCCTATCTCTGGCTGACGGTGGCGATCTTTTTGCCGCTGTCGGCCATGGTCTTCTTCTCCTTCATGACCGAATTGCCCCTGGCGGGGAAGGTGTGGGCGTTCACGCTCGACAACTACGCCACCTTCTTCTCAGAGCGGCTGTATTTGACGCTGCTGCTGGCGTCGCTCAGGCTCGGGCTCGAGGTAACGCTGTGGTGCGTCGTCATCGGCTATCCCGCGGCCTATGTGCTGGCCAAGGTGCTGAAGGGGCGCAGCCGCGAGGCGATCTTCCTGCTCGTCATCCTGCCGTTCTGGTCGAACGGGCTGGTGCGCATCTTCTCCTGGGCGATGGTGCTGCGCGAAGGCGGCATTCTCGACACCGCGCTCAACGCCGTGCTGCCGTTCAAGATTAACATCGACCTGATGTATTCCTATCCGGCCGTCATCATCGGGCTGGTGCACTCCTATGTGCCCTACATGGTGCTGACCTGTTATCTGACGCTGCAGGCCATCGATGACTCGCTGATCGAGGCAGGGCGCTCGCTCGGCGCCTCAAGACTGCAGATGTTGAGGCGGGTGATCATCCCTCTGTCCATGCCAGGGCTGGTCGCCGGTGCGGCGCTGATCTTCGTTCCCGTCGTCGGCTCGTTCATGGAACCGCGCATCCTCGGCGGGCGCACCGGCACTTTTTACGGCACGATCATCGAGGATCAGTTCGTCGCCGTCTTCAACTGGCCGCTCGGCGCTGCCTTGTCGTTCATCCTGCTGGCCGTCGTCCTGGTCATCCTGGCGTTGGCGTCACCGGTGCTGCGGAGGCCTGCGTGATGGCAACGACGCGTATCCTGGAATGGTGTGGCCGCCTCTACATCTGGCTGCTGCTCGCCTTCCTCTACCTGCCTGTTATCATCATGGCGCTGATGTCGTTCAACGTCTCGCCCTTCTACCAGTTGCCGTTCGAATGGACGACGGAGTGGTACGCTTCGTTGTGGCAGAACGATCAACTGATCTCCGCCACCTGGAACAGCATAGAGATCGCCATCATCACCACCATCATCTCCACGGTGCTCGGCTCGGCGGCTTCGCTGGCGCTCTACCGCTATGAATTTCGCGGCAAGAAAGTCCTGCAAGCGCTGCTGTTTCCACCGATCGCCATTCCGTGGCTGATCACCGGCACGGCGATGCTGATCTTCTTCTTCGGCGTCGGCATCGGGCGTGGCCTGTTTGCGATCCTGCTCGGCCATGTCGCGCTGGCGCTGCCCTATGTCATCGTCGTCGTCTCGGCCCGGCTGCAGACATTTGCGCCGGAGTTGGAAGAGGCGGCGCGTTCGCTCGGCGCCAACCAGTGGCAGGTGACTTCTCGCGTGACGCTGCCCTGGATCATGCCGGGCGTCATCGCCGGCGGGCTGTTCGCCTTTGCCGTGTCGTTCGACCAGTTCGTGGTCTCCTACTTCCTGTCGACGCCGGGCCAGACGACGTTGCCGGTCGAAATCTACGCCGCGATCCGCAAAGGTTTTACGCCGGAGATCAATGCCGTCTCGACGATCATCATCGTCGTCTCAATGGCGCTGATGTTGCTTACGGCACGGTTCTTCAAATTCGGCGGAGAGAAATAATGGCCGGCGTGCAGGTATCGAATTTGTCGCGCAGCTTCGGCGCGCACAAGGCGCTGGACGACGTGTCCATCGATTTCGCCGACGGTGGTTTCTATGCACTGCTTGGGCCGTCGGGCAGCGGCAAGACCACGCTGCTGCGGCAGATTGCCGGTTTCGATTTTCCCGACTCCGGCCGAATCGCCATCGGCGGCGAGAGCGTCGAGCGGGTGCCGGTCGAGAAGCGGCGCATCGGCATGGTGTTCCAGAACTATGCGCTGTTTCCCAATATGAACGTGGGTGACAATGTCGCCTTCGGCCTGTCGGTGCGTGGCGAAGCCAGGGCAACGATAGCCAGCGAGGTGCAGCATGCGCTTGACCTGGTGCAGCTCGGCAAGCTCGGTAGCCGCCGGCCGCATCAGCTGTCCGGCGGCCAGCGCCAGCGCGTCGCACTGGCGCGCGCCATCGTCACCAAGCCGCGCGTGCTTTTGCTCGACGAGCCGCTGGGCGCGCTCGACAAAGCGCTGCGGGTCGACATGCAGATCGAGCTGAAACGCATCCAGCGCGAGATCGGCATCACCACCATCTTCGTCACCCACGACCAGGAAGAAGCGCTGACGATGAGCGACCGCATCGGCATCCTGCGCGACGGTCGGCTGGTGCAGGAAGGACCGCCGGAGGAGATCTACGACAGCCCGAAGAGCGAGTTCGCCGCCACCTTCCTCGGCGACGCCAACATCTTTCGCGGCGAGACCACCGGCACCGGCATCCGCTTGCCCGACGGCACGGCGATCGCCGCCGGGGCAGGCGCGGCGCTTGCCGCCGGCGCCAGGGCGAGCTGCGCGGTGCGGCCCGAACGCATCCGCATCGCCACCGATTCAGGGACGTCTGATCCGAACGCCAATATGCTCCGGGGGCAGGTTTCCAAGCGTATCTTCGCCGGCAACAACAGCACTTATTTCGTCGATCGCGGCGGGCAGACGCTCAAGGTCATCGTGCAGAACACCGGCATTGAAAGGTTGGCGGAGGGGCAAAAAGTGGTGCTGCGCTGGTCGCCGGAGAGCACGGTGCTGATCGCTGGGAGCTAACTCGAAAGTTGGCGATCCTTCCCACCCCCTCTGCCCTGCCGGGCAGAGGGGGTGCTGTCCCTCCATCTGTCGGGCATAGTGGGGCGCCGGAGCATACCGATGATGCTGGAATTGACGACCGAGGATCAGTCCATGCTCGATGGCGAGCAGGGCCCGGCCGTGGCCGCAGCGATGAAGATCCTGGTCGCCTTTTCCAACGCAGTCGGCGCGCGCAAGCTGTTGGACATTGCAGGAGCCCATATCGATGGCTGCCTCTATCACGGCCAAGCCAGCCTCGATTTCGTCGAAAGGCTGGTCGAGGGCGGCGGCCGCGTTCGGGTGCCGACAACACTCAATGTCGGCTCGTTCGACCTCATCCATCCCGGGCTGGTGAAGATGCCGGCAGCCGAAGAAGTGCCGGCGCGGCGACTGATGAAGGCGCATCTGGAGCTCGGCTGCCAGGCGACCTTCACCTGCGCGCCCTATCAGACCCGGTTCCGCCCGGCTTTCGGCGAGCAGATCGCCTGGGGCGAGTCCAACGCGATCGTCTTCGCCAATTCGGTGATCGGCGCGCGGACCAACCGCTATGGCGATTTCATCGATTTGTGCTGCGCGATGACCGGGCGCGCGCCGGCCTGGGGCCTGCATTTGAGCGATAATCGACGCGGCCAGATCCTGTTCGAGCTGACCGGTTGTTTCGAGCCTACCGATGCCCTGTTCGTTGGCGTGGGGCTGATCATCGGGCAGGCGAGTGGCGACCGCATTCCTGTGATATCGGGCCTGCCGCAGCCGCGCGACGAGGACCAGCTGAAGGCGCTGGGTGCGGCGGCGGCAACGGCGGGCGCCGTGGCGCTGTTTCATGCGGTGGGCATCACGCCGGAAGCAAAGACGCTCGACGAGGCAATTCGCGGCATGGCGCCGGAGACGACGATCCGGATCTCTCGCGCCGACATCGACCATGCGCTGGCCAGGCTGTCGAGCGTCCCCGACGGCGCACCCCTTGCAGCCGTGTCGCTCGGCACGCCGCATTTTTCCCATGACGAGTGGATGCGCCTGCTGCCGCTGCTGCGCGAGGTCGCGCCGGGCAGGGGCGTTCCGATCTATGTCAACACCGGACGCGCCACGTTGAAGAGATTGCAGGATGAGGGCGAGCTGGACGATGCGCAAAAGTTCAGCCTCATTCCGGTGACCGATACCTGCACCTATGTCACCACCATCCTCGAGCGTCTCGACGGCGTGGTGATGACCAATTCCGGCAAATGGGCACACTACGCGCCCGGCAATATCGGCGTGTCAGTGGTGTTCGGCGATATGGAAGATTGCGTCCGCTCGGCAGCGGCCGGGCATGTCGTGCGGAGCGCGCCATGAAAGGGCTGGAAAAGTCGGTCTTGAGGAGAGTTGGCACGTTCCAGCTTGCCGGCGAAGCGCAAGGCACGGCGATGGTGCTTTCGCACGTGCTCAGCTTCTGGGGCGGGATCGACGTCGAAACAGGCGAAATCATCGACCACTCGCATCCTGGTCTTGGCCAAAATGTCGCCGGCAAGATCCTGGTGATGGCATCCGGGCGCGGATCGTCGTCCTCGTCTTCGGTTCTCGCCGAGGCCATCCGCAGGGGCACCGCGCCGGCCGGCATCCTGCTGGAGCGGCCGGACCCGATCCTTGCCGTCGGCGCCATCGTCGCCGAGTTCCTCTACGACATCAGCATGCCGCTGGTCGTCTGCGACATATCAGGCATTGCCTCCGGCGACCGGATCGCGATCGGCCTGGGCGAGAATGCGCAAGCGATGGTGAGCAAGATCTAGCCGGCCATCGGTCCCGCCGCGCCCCGCCGCCAATAGGCCGCAGCGAGCGTCTCGTCGCGGCCAAGCCCGAGCGTGTCGCGCCAGTGCTCGCGAACGATCCTCGCGGCAGCCGCTTCCGCCGCGAACCAGCCGAAGGACGAACCGTTCGGCATGCGGAGGCGATCCCGGTCCTAATCGTCCCCGAAGACAATAGCCCGCACGGCATCGAGCTCAAGATTAGCCTGATCGCCGCAGCGCCACAGCCCGCGCTTGCTGGCGCGGCCTCTCTTAATCCCGGGAGCTTCCGTTCAGATCTCCGGGATGCTTTCCCTGAAGATTACCTGCAGCCTCGGCTGGTGCAACTCGTAGGGCAAGTCCCTGATCGCATGGCTCAAGGTGTTGAGCGCTTCGCGGGCCTCGACGCGCGGGTTCTGGTCGATGACGGCGTCGAGCGTGCCGTCGAGCAGAAGATCCTTGGTGCCCTCCGTCACCTCATGGCCGAGGAAGACCGTCGACAGCGCGCGGCCGCGCTCCTTGAGCGCCCGGGCGATGCCGGTGTTGCCGGCACCGACATTGTAGATCGCGGCCAGGTCCGGGTGCCGGTCCAGCAGGGCCGAGGCCTCCGCATAGGCCTTTTCCCGATCGTCGAGCATTTCGCGCATTTCGACGATCTCGAGATTGGGCGATTCTTCCGTCAGAATGTGGCGGAAGCCCATCTCGCGCTCCTCATGGCCGCGATAGGAGAGCGAGCCGGCGAACAGCGCGACCTTGCCCGGACGATCGGCGGCCATGAAGCGGTTGAGCAGGTAGCCGGCGAGCCGGCCGGCGGCGCGGTTGTCGATGCCGATATAGGCGACCCTCGGCACGTGCAGGATATCGGATGCGATGGTGACGACCTTGACGCCGCTGGCCGATAGCGAGCGGATCGCCTCGCGGACCGTCGGATGGTCGAGCGCGATGACGCCGACGCCTTGCGTCTGGCCGCGCAATTCCTGCAGCAGGCGGGCAAGCCGGTCGGGATTGAAGCCTTCGATCGTGGCAACGCGCACATCGAGGTCCGGTCTTGACTGCGCCTGCGCCTCGATGTGCCGGTGCAGCATCTTGATGAAGGAATTGGTGCCGGCGGGCAGGGCGAAGTCGAGCCGTATGACATCGCCGCGCGGTGCATTGCGCGGGATCGGGCCGTTCGAATTTTCAGCGATGTAGCCTAGCCGCTGCGCCGTTTCCAGCACGACCTCGCGGGTGCGCGCCCTGACCCCGGCGCGGTTGTTGAGCACACGGTCGACCGTCGCGGCTGAAACGCCGGCTTCCCGGGCTATGTCTGTCAGGGTGGACCGCACAGTCGATCACCTCATTGCTGGTGCGCTACAGGCGCATCAAAATCGCGGATTAGCGGATCGGATGGCGGACGACGATTTCATTGTCATCCGCGATTCTGATGGGAAATGATGTATCCGGCCTTAGCCGATGCGCAAGCCGGCGCGCTACACCAAATCGTCGAGCCGGGCCGAAAAGGATCGGCGCGGCGCTCGGTTCCCTCAAATTCAAGCACTAGGTGCCGTGGGCTGACCTCGCTGGACTGCATCCTCTGCCTCATTTGCGATGTTATGACGTGTTTTGATTATTTATGATGTTGACAGCCTTCCTATAGTGCCGTCAATATCCATCATGAGGGCCGTGGAGGAACAAGGCCCTCGAGGGAGGACTTCCAATGTCTGATATGATCCGCATGTCGCGGCGCCGTTTGCTGGCGTCCGGTGGAAAGGCGGCCGTGCTTGTTGCCGCCGCAGGTATCGCACCGAAATTCATCCGTCCCAGCCGCGCCTATGCGGCCGACGCGCTGGCGCCGGGCATGATCGGCGGCCCGACGGGCTTCGACGGCTCGGAGCGCTATCAGTATGGTCCCGACACGCCGGAAGGCCGCGCCATCGAGGCGGCCAAGGCGATGAAGGGTGCCGGCAAGGCGCCGGCCAAGATCGTGCTCGGCCTGTCCGACGGCTCGATCGGGCAGTTGACGCAGCCGTTTCCCACCGGCGCGCCCTCGATCAAGGATCTGTGGGAGAAGGAAACCGGCATTCCGCTCGAGATCGTCGGCGTGCCGAACGGCCAGGAATTCACCAAGACGATGCAGGACATCTCCACCAAGGGTGGAGCCTATGACATCTACGCGGTCGAATGGAACCGTCTCGGCGACCTAGCCGAAACCGGCGGCATCCTGAAGCTCGACGACTTCGTCGCCCAGTACAAGCCGGAATGGGACGATCCCGAGCGCGGCTATGTCAACGGCGCCAAGGGCGTCTCGCTGCTCAACCAGTATCGCGGCTCGACCTATGGCGTGTCGCTGGATGGCGATTTCCAGACCTGGGTCTATCGCACCGATCTGTTCGGCGACGCGGCCGAGAAGAAAGCCTTCTCCGACAAGCATGGCTACGAACTGGCGCCGCCAAGGACCTGGAAGCAGCATGACGAGATCGCGGCCTTCTTCCAGCGCCCCGACAAGGGCCTGTTCGGCTCAACCGATCTGCGCAACCAGGGCTGGGGCTACACCAACTGGTATCAGCGTTATGTCTCAATGGCTTCGCCCAATGAGTTCCTGTTCGACGACACCGGCAAGCCGCTGATCAATTCGGAGCAAGGCATAGCTGCTACCAACGAGTACATCGCATCGCTGGCCCATCATTCGCCGGATGCGATCTCGTGGGGCTGGCCGGAGCAGTATGGCAATTTCGCTAAGGGCGGCGCCGCCATGACCTGCGCTTTCTCCAACCTGCCGAAATTCCTCGACAATGCCGGCAACAAGGATTCGCAGGTCACCGGCAAGATCGGCTCGATGCTGCCGCCGGGCCGCGAGATCGACGGCAAGCTGATCAGCCGTTCGGTGCTGTGGCTCAATTTATCGGCTTCGGTCTCCTCGCAGGCCAAGAATCCGGAGGCCTGCTACCTGTTCCTGCAGTGGCTCGGATCGAGCCGCATCTATGCTTGGATGACCGCCAATCCGGGCGGCTATTTCGATCCGTTCCGGCTGTCGGATTTCTCCGACCCGCTGGTCCGCCAGACCTATCACGCCTATCACATGGATGTGGTGCGCGAGACGGTCGCCCGCACCGTGCCGACCATCAACTATCCCGGCGCCACCGCCTTCCACAATGCGCTGGACGAGAACCTCGTTGCCGCGCTGACCAAGGCCAAGACCGCCGAGCAGGCGATGGTCGACACCGAGGCCGAATGGAAGAAGATCGCCCGCCGCACCGGCGAGGAGAAGCTTCTCGAAGCCATCAAGACCAACAAGGAGGCCTGGCCCACCGTTCTCGATCCGATCAGCTGATCCTCCTCCCAGCATACGAATGTAGGGGAGGAGTTTGCTCTTCCCCTCCGCAAACGATGGTACCAGCAAAGCTGCAAAATGAAGCGTTCCGTTCCTTTCGAAATATTCCGCTATGCAGCGATCCTTGCTGCTATGGCGGTGACGCTGGTGCCGATCCTGTGGATGGTCTCGATGGCCTTCAAGCCGATCGCCGAATGGTCGGCGACCGGCGCCGACCTGACCTGGTGGCCGAAGAACCCGACGCTCAGCAATTTCCGCTTCGTCTTCGGTGAATCGACCAACAACCTGATCGCCGCGCTCGACCGTACCGCCCTGAAACCGATCCTGTCATCGCTGCTGTCGGCGGTGTTCGGAACGGCGATCGCCATGTCGGCGGGCACCGCGGCGGCCTACGGGCTGTCGCGCTTCGGCTCGGGCCAGAACCTGCCGCTGGCGCTGATCCAGCTCCGCCTGTTTCCGCCGATGGCGGTGATGACCCCGGTGATGATCATGTGGGCCTTTCTCAACTTTACCGACAGCTGGTGGGGGCTGTCGCTGATCTACGGCATCGTCACGCTGCCCTTTGCGTTCTGGCTGATGAAGACGTTCTTCGACGACATGCCGCGCGAGATCGAGGAAGCGGCGCTGGTCGAGGGCTGCTCGCGATTGCGCGTCTTCACCCGCATCACGCTGCCGATGATGCGCGCGCCGCTGGCCAGTGCCGCGCTGTTCGTCTTCATCCTCAACTGGTCGGACTATCTGATCGCGCTGCTTTTGACGACACGCGAATGGGTGACGGTGCCGGTCTACATGGCCTCGCTGTCGTCTTCGATGACCGGCCAGCTCTACGGTGCCAAGGCGGCACTCGGCCTGATCGCGGCGGTGCCGCCTGTCATCATGGGCATCGCGATCCAGCGCCATCTGGTGCGCGGGCTGACCTTCGGGGCGCTCAAGCAATGAGCGCGGTCACTGCCACGATTCCGGAGGACGTGATGAAAACCGTCCAGGCAAAGCCGACCCTTCGGGACGAAGGGGTAAAGCTCGGTTTCCGGCTGACACTGCCGGCGCAGATCCTGGTGCTGTTCATCGCGGTGTTTCCGCTGTTGATGCAGCTCTATATCAGCCTGACCGACTGGTCGCCGCTGTCCGGCCTCGGCTGGTGGAGCGCCTGGTCGCTGTGGAACAACTTCGCCAACTACACCGACCTTGCCGCCGACGCGCGCTTCTGGAGCGCGCTCAAGAGAACGGCCATCGTCATGATCGTCTGCGTGCCAGCGGAATTCCTGCTCGGCTTGGCACTCGCCACGCTGTTTGCCGACGAGTTCCCGGGCAAGCGGATCTTCTATTCGATCCTGCTGATGCCGATGATGGTGGTGCCGGCGGTGGCCGGCTACATGTTCTTCATGCTGTTCCAGTCAGGCGGACCGGTCAACGACATCCTGTCGGCGCTATCAGGCTTTCCCGTCACCATCGCCTGGCTGTCGGACCCGACGTTGGCGCTCATCGCCGTCATGCTCGCCGACATCTGGCAATGGACGCCGCTGATGTTCCTCATCCTGCTTGCCGGCCTGGTCGGCGTGCCCGAGGACCAGATCAAAGCGGCGACGCTGCTTGGCGCCAATCCCTGGCAGCGCTTCGTCACCATCGTGCTGCCGAAGATGAAGACGATCATCATCATCGCACTGGCAATCAGGATCATCGAGAACTTCAAGATCTTCGACACGCTCTACATCATGACGGGCGGCGGTCCCGGCGTCGCCACCGAGACCATCTCCGTCTACATCTACAAGCTCACCACCCAGGACCTGATCTGGGGCTATGTCGCGGCGATCGCGCTGGCCATCCTGATCGTGCTGTCCATCGCCGCGGTGTTTGCGATGAAGCGCATGGCCCGGGTACGCGAGGTGCCGGCATGAGCGCGATCCATCTGCAGAACCTGGTCAAGAAGTTTGGCGACTCCACCGCCTTGAAGACGATGGATCTCGCCATCGCCGACGGCGAGTTCATGGCGCTGCTCGGGCCGTCGGGCTGCGGCAAGTCGACGACGATGAACATGATCGCCGGTATGGAAGAGCCGACCAGCGGCAAGATACTGTTCGGCGAGCGCGACATGGCCGGCGTGCCGATGGGACGGCGCGGCGTCGGCTTCGTCTTCCAGAACTATGCGATCTTCACCCATATGAGCGTGCGACAGAACCTTGCCTACGGCCCAAAAATGCGTGGCGCGCCAAAGGCCGAGATCGACCGCCGCGTCGGCGCGATTGCCGAGATGCTGCAGTTGACTCCGCTGCTCGACCGCAAGGCCGACAGGCTGTCGGTCAACATATTGCAGCGCGTGGCGATCGGCCGTTCGGCGATCACGGAGCCGGCGATTTTCCTGCTCGACGAGCCGCTGTCCAATGTCGACGCCGCCTTCCGGGCGGTGATGCGGACCGAACTGAAACAGCTGCAGCGTCAGTTCCGGCAGACCATGGTCTATGTCACCCACGACCAGCTCGAAGCGATGACCATGGCTGATCGCATCGCGGTGATGGACCATGGCGTGCTGCAGCAGGTCGGCACGCCGCTCGAGGTCTACAACGATCCGGCCAATGTCTTTGTCGCCCGCTTCATCGGTGCGCCGGGCATGAACCTGCTCAAGGGCAGGCCGGCGGAAAGCGACCGTGGCCTGGTCATCGATCTCGGGCCGCTCGGTGTCACGCCGCCGCTGCCGGACAATCTCGCCCCGGCGGTGAGGGCCGCGCGCGAAGATGTGCTCTACGGCTTTCGGCCTGAGCAGGTGATTCTCTCAGACCGCGGCCTGTCGATGCCGGTAACGTTCATCGAGCGCATCGGCGCGCGCACCATCGTCCATTTCGGCCAGGGCGAGAGCACGGTGAAGGCGATGTTCGACAATGACGTCGGGCTGGCGATCGGGCAGACAGCGGTTGTCGCGCCGGCCCAGGCGTCCGTGCGTGTGTTCGACGCCGCCACCGGCCTTGCCATGAAGGCGGGCTGAGACCATGGCCGATATCGTCTTCCGCAATGTGACGAAACGCTATGGCGACACGCTCGCCGTCGACGACGCCTCGTTCACTGTCAACGACAATGAGTTCTTCTGCTTCTTCGGCCCGCCGCTGTCGGGCAAGTCGACGGTGCTGCGTCTGGTGCTCGGGCTGGAGACGCCGGACGCCGGCGAAATCCTGATCGGCGGCAGACCGGTCAACACGGTGTCGCCGGCCGAACGCAATGTCGCCATGGTGTTCCAGAACCTGGCGCTGTTTCCGCATATGAGCGCGCGCGACAATGTCCGCTTTCCCCTGGTCGAACGCCGGGTCGCCGAGGCCGAAATCGAAAAGCGTGTCGCAGACGTCGCGGCCAAGCTGCATATCGGCCACATCCTGCATAAGCCGCCGGCGCAGCTTTCGGGCGGCGAGCGGCAGCGCGTGGCGATCGCTCGGGCGCTGGTGCGCGACCCCCATGCCTATCTAATGGACGATCCAATCTCGGCGCTCGACGCCAGGCTGCGCGAGGAGACGCGCGTCGAGCTGAAACGTATCCAGCGTGAGCTCGGCAAGACGCTGATCTATGTCACGCACGACCAGGAAGAGGCGATGTCGGTCGCCGACCGTATTGCCATCCTGGAGAATGGCAAGATCAGGCAGATCGGCGCGCCGGCCGAGATCTATGACCGGCCGGCCAGCACCTATGTGGCGCGGCTGCTCGGTTCGCCGATGATGAACATCTTGAAGTTGCTACGCGGCGAGGGCGGCGTCGAGGCAGCCGAAGGCACGATCCGCATCGCAGATAAGGCCGCGCCGGCCGATGCCGTCGAGATCGGGCTCAGGCCTGAAGACATCAAGGTCCGGCCCTGGCTGGATCGGGATGGAACATCGGATGGGCGCGCGGGCCGCCCGGCGCGAGTGTTCGAGGTCGAGCCGCTCGGCGGCTATACCGTCGTGACACTCGCTGCCGGGCAGGCGCGCCTGAGGGCGCTGCTGCGCGGCCAGCCGGACATCAGGCCGGATGCCATGGTGGCGATATCCTGCGAGCCGGGCAGGGTGCATTATTTCGGGCAAAGCGGGGGAGCGCTGGCAAGATGACGGCGGCTGCAAGGAACGAGCTTCGGGAGGAACATATGGCAAGCGAAGAAATAGCGGGAAACGGCTTCGAGCCGGACGTTAAAGTCCGCACCAGGGAATTCAGGATCGGCTGCGTCGGCGCCGGCATGATCATGGCCGAGTGCCATCTTGCCGCCTATCACGAAGCTGGGTTTCCCGTGGTGGCGATCGCCTCGCGGACCAAGGCCAGTGCTGAGAAGGTCGCCAAGCGCTGGGAGATCCCGACCGTCCACGATACGCCGGAACAGCTTATCGAGGACGAAAATGTCGAGATCATCGACCTTGCGTTTCCGCCCGACCAGCAGCCGGCGCTGATCCGCCATGCGCTGAAGCAGACGCACATCAAGGCGATCCTGGCGCAGAAGCCGCTGGCGCTGTCGCTCAAGGATGCGATCGAGTTGCGCGACGAGGCGGCCAGGGCTGGCAAGATCCTCTCGGTCAACCAGAACATGCGCTACGACCAGTCGATGCGCGTGCTGAAGCAGATCATGGATAGCGGCGCGCTCGGTGACATCGTCTTCGCGCAGATCGACATGCATGCGATCCCGCACTGGCAGACATTCCTCGAGGACTATGACCGGCTGACGCTTGCCAATATGAGCGTCCACCATCTCGACGTGCTGCGCTTCCTGTTCGGTGATCCCGACGAGATTACGACGCTGACGCGTAAGGATCCGCGCACGAAGTTCGACCATTCCGACGGCATCACCGTTTCGACGCTGCGGTTTCCGTCCGGGGTGCTCGCAGTGTCGCTGGAGGATGTCTGGTCCGGCCCGCGCCAGGAGGGTTACAAGGACGACCAGCACATCAACTGGCGCGTCGACGGCACCAAGGGCGTCGCCAAGGGCACGATCGGCTGGCCGACGGGTTCTGCCTCGACGCTGACCTATGCCTCGACCGCGACCACCGGCGGCGAATGGGTGACACCCAGCTGGGAGACAATGTGGTTCCCGCATGCCTTCATCGGCGTGATGGAGCAGCTCCAGCACGCAGTGAAGACGGGTGAGCCGCCCGCACTTTCCGTCGCCGACAACGTCAAGACCATGGCGCTGATCGAAGCGGGCTATCGCTCGATCGATGAGGGTCGCACGGTCAAGCTTTCCGAAATCTCGACAAACTCAATCAACTGAATCGCTTACAGGGAGGACTTCACATCATGATGCAGGCAGGTATCTTCACGGGCTATTTCCCGTACGGCCTCAAGGAAACCGCGCAAAAGATCCGCGCGCTCGATTTCAACACGGTGCAGCTCGATCTGCATTTTAAGGATGTTGACCTGTCGGCCGGGCAGATCACCAAGGACAAGGCCACGACGGTTCGCGACACCTTCCGCGACCACAATCTGCCGATCTGCTGTGTGTCGGGTTACACCAACATCATCCATCCCGACATGGGCGAGCGCGAGAGGCGCGTCGGCTATCTGAAGGAGATCATCCGCAATGCGCGCCATTTCGGCACGCCTTACGTGATCTCGGAAACCGGCACCTACAACACCGAGTCCGACTGGGTGCACCATCCGAAGAACAAGACCGAGGAAGGTTTCGAGCAATGCCGCAAGGTCATCGCCGACCTTGCCCAGACGGCCTACGACCACGGCGCGGTCTTCCTGCTCGAAACCTATGTCAACAACGTCGTCGGCTCGGTCGAGGAGACGGTGAAGATGTTCGCGCAGGTCGACCATCCGGGCCTCGGCCTTTTGATGGACCCGACCAACTATTTCGAGACGCACAACATCGACAGGATGGACCAGATCCTCAACCAGGTGTTCGACACGCTGACCGACAAAATCAAAATAGCCCACGCCAAGGACGTCAAGCGCTCGGGCGGTGATAAGTCGGAGAAGCACGCCGACATCGGCGACGAGGACGCGCTGGAGAGCCACACTTTCCGCGGTGTAGGCGAGATCGAGCTGCCGGCGCCCGGCCTCGGTTCGCTGAACTACGATCTCTATCTCAAGCGGCTTGCCGAAAAGCACCCGAACATCCCGGTCATCATCGAGCATCTCTCGGAAGATGACGTGCCGCGGGCCAAGAAATTCCTCGACGGCAAGTTCCGCGCCAACGGGCTCTGACAGGAGTCCTGCGTCGCCGCGGCGGCGCTTTCCGCCGGGAGGAAATATAATGGAGGAAGAGAAATGTTGAAATTCGGATTGAAACTGGCGGCGGCCGCGACGGTGCTCGCCGGTCTCGCATTCAGCTCGCAGGCATTGGCGCAGGAGAAGACGTTCTATCTGCTGTCGCATGGCGGCCCGTCGGATGCATTCTGGCTCGACTGGAATGCCGGTGCCACCAAGGCCTGCGACCAGCTCAAGGTGACCTGCAAGATCTCCTTCAGCGGCGGCGACATGGCGGCGCAGAAGGAAGCTTTCAGCTCAGCACTCGCCGCCAAGCCGGACGGTATCGCCACCACTTCGGCGCAGCCCGGGCTGTGGACGGAAGAGGTGAAGGCAGCCAAGGCTGCCGGCATCCCGATCGTGTTCTTCAACACCGACGATCCGGCAACCGGGAGGCAGGCCTATGTCGGCGCCGATCTCAAGGAGGCCGGTGCCATCTGGGCCAAGTACCTGGTCGACCACAAGATGGTGAAGCAGGGCGACAAGGTGTTCCTGCCGGTGGAAGTGCCTGGAGCCAGCTACCAGCAGCTCGAGACCGGAGGCATCGCCAGCGTCTTCGATCCGCTCGGCATCAAATATGATGTGGTCGATTGCGGCACCGATCCGGCCGGCATCATCGCCAAGATGACCGACTATATGGTCGCCAACAATCCGCCGGCGATCATCGCGCTCGGCGATTCCGTCGCGGCCAGCATCAAGCGGGTGTTCGACGGCGCCGGCGTGCCGGCCGGCAAGATCCCGGTCGTCGGCTGGGGGAATTCCCGGGAAACCGCCGAAGCCGTCAAGGCCGGCTTCGTCAACGCGGCTGCCTGGCAGTTCCCGTCGGCGCAAGGCTTCATGCCGGTGGCGCTGCTCGGGCTTGCCGCCTCGGGTGAACCGATCGGCTACGACATTCACACCTTCAGCCTCTACGACGCGACAAGCGTCGAGCCGATCCTGAAACTCTACGACAAGTGATGGAAACTGACGCCCGCCGCGCAGGCGGCGGGCGCCGCCTTGAAGTATGGTCCGATCCGTCATGACAATTGCCGCAGAAGAGGAAATGCCTGACGTGAAACGCAGGTCGAGCCTGATTCGCTCACCGCAATTCTCCTCGCTCGTCATCCTTATGGTGCTGCTGGCGGTGTTCGCCATCGCCGACGCCAACTTCCTGTCGCCGCTCAACATCTCCAACATGATGGCCTTCCTGCCCGAGCTCGGCATCATCGCGCTCGGCATGACGCTGCTTTTGACAGCAGGCGAGTTCGACCTTTCGGTCGGCGCCGTTTTCGGGCTGGCGCCGGTCATCGTCATGCTGCTGGTGCAGAGCGGCCAGGTTGATATCGGTGTGGCGCTGCTTGCCGGGCTGCTGCTGTGCGTGGCGATCGGCGCCATCAACGGGCTGATCGTCACCAAGATTGGCATCTCCTCCTTCCTGGTGACGCTGTCGATGCTGCTCGTCGTGCGGGGTGCTGCGCTCTACATCACGCAAGGCTTTCCGCTAAAATCCTGGGACCAGCCAGGCTTTTTCGTGACGCTGCTGGCCGGCAGCTTCAATATCGGAACGTTCCGTTTCTATACGTCCTTGTGGTGGTTCATCGCCCTGTCGCTGCTGGCGATCTACGTGCTGCACTACGCCAAGCTCGGCAACTGGATCAGCGCCATCGGCTCCAACCGCAACGCCGCGGTGGCGCGCGGCGTGCCGGCCGATGCGGTCAAGATCTGGCTGTTCATCCTGACCTCGGTGCTGGCTGGTCTGGCCGGCATGATCAGCGCCTTCCGCATCTCTGCCGCCTCGCCGGTGGCCGGCACCGGCTACGAGCTCGAAGTGATCGCAATGGTGGTGGTTGGCGGCACGGCGCTGACCGGCGGGCGCGGCACCATCCTGGGCACGATCGTCGGTGCGCTGATGCTGCGCAGCATCCGCAACGGCATCGTGCTGATCGGCGTGCCCGGGCTCGCCTACAACATCTTCGTCGGCGTCATCATCCTCGCCATGCTCATCCTGCACGCGTTGCTGCAGAAGAACGCCGCCAGGAGCTGACCATGGAAGTGCTTCGGCTTCAGAACCTGCAAAAGTCCTTCGGCAGCGTCCGCGCCCTGAAGAGCGCCTCCTTCACACTTAATGAGGGCGAAGTGGTGGCCTTGCTCGGCGACAATGGCGCCGGCAAATCCACGCTGATCAAGGCGATCTCCGGCGTGTTTCCCGTCGACCGCGGCGACATCTATGTGCGCGGCCAAAAAGTCTCGATCCGCTCGACGCGCGACGCCATGGATCTCGGCATCGAGACCATTCACCAGGATACGTCGCTGGCGCCGGACCTCAGCATCGCGCGCAATCTCTTTCTCGGTCGCGAGCCGGTCAACTTGAAATGGCTGGGCGTGTTCGCGCCGCTCGACCTCGCCAAGCTGCGCGATGCCGCCGCGGCACTTTTGAAGCGCGTCGGCATCTCGAAAAAGCTCGATGCCGATGCGCTGGTCAGCACGCTGTCGGGTGGTGAACGCCAGTCGATTGCCATTTCGCGCGCCATGCAGTTCGCCGCCAAGGTCATCATCCTCGACGAGCCGACCAACAATCTCGGCGTCGAGGAAACACACGGCGTGCTGCGCTTCGTCAAGGAGGTGCGCGCCGCCGGTCATTCCGTGCTTTTGATCACCCACAACATCCATCACGTCTTTCAGGTCGCCGACCGCATCATCGTCATGCGCCGCGGCGAGATCGTCGCCGAGCAGACGGTCGCCGATACCGACCTGCTGACGGTGGAGAGCATCATCACCGGCGCCGACATGTCGGCCCTGCTCAAGGAGACGAGAGCAAAGTGAAGGAACTGGCCGTCACATGGTAGAGCTTTACGGCAAGACGCTTTCGCGCCGGCAGGTCTCGGAGCGGTCCGGCATGCTGTCGCAATTCGCCGGCGTGCGGCTGATGACGCTTGGCGACGGGGTGGAGCGCGGCATACGGATGCTCGAATTCCGCACCGGCTCCGGCCTGCGTTTCACCGCGCTGGTCGACCGGGCGCTTGATGTCGCCGATTGCGACTTCAAGGGCCAGGCGATCGGCTGGCATTCGCCGAGCGGCTTTCGCCATCCCGGCCTGCACGAGTATGAAGGCGAGGAGGGGCTGGCCTGGGCACGGTCGTTTTCGGGCCTGCTGCTGACCTGCGGCCTCGACCATATCCTGTTCATGGACGAGGTTCCGGCCGACAGCTACAACTATCCGCCGAAAAAGACGGTGCGCCATTCGCTGCATGGCCGCGTCAGCACCATCCCGGCGCGGTTGGTCGGCTACGGCGAAGCGTGGGACAGCGACCGCTGTGTGCTGTGGGCCGAGGCGATCGTCCAGCAATCGACGGTGTTCGGCGAGGATCTGCATCTGCTGCGGCGGATCGAGGCCGATGTCGGCGGCAACGAGATCCGGCTGTCGGACCGTGTCGTCAATCACGGCTTCAACCGCACGCCGCATATGTACTTTTATCACATCAACGTCAGCCATCCGGTGCTCGACGAAGGCTCGCGCTATCTGGCGCCGATTCGCGACGTTGTCTGGGCGGGCCATGCCGGCGAGCGCTACGAGGCGCAAAAGGTCGGCTATCGCACAGTGCCGGCGCCGCAACTGGGTTTCATGGAACAGGTCTGGCAGCACGAACTCGGCGCCGACGCCAAGGGTGAGGTGCCGGTGGCCGTGGTCAACGACCGTCTTGGCCTTGGCCTGGAAGTCGTCACGCGCAAAGACCAACTGCCTTGCGCCTATGAATGGCAGAATTTCCAGGCGGGACAGTATGCGCTGGGCATAGAGCCGTCGACGCATCACGTGCTCGGCAATCTGTCGGCGCGCGAGCGCGGCGAGATGATCTGGCTGGAGCATGGCGAAAGCCGCTCCTACAATGCGGTGTTCCGGGTTCTCGACGGCGCCGGCGACATCGCCGCCGCTGAAAGCCGGATCGCTGACATCGCCAGGCAGCCGCAGCAGGATTATCCGCGGCCGTCAGGCAATTTTCCGGTGCTCGGAGGCAGATCGTGATGATGGCGAGGACGACGCGAAGCACCAGTTGGGAGGCTCGCTCCGGTTGGAGCGGGGAGGGTTCGCGGCCCACCAGGAATTGGAGGTCACAATGGCTGGCACAATGAAGCGCGACTACAGCCTGGTTGGCGAAAGCACGCGCAGGGCGATCGAGACGGGACTGGCCTCGGCCGAATGGTACCATACCGACGTCCCGCGCAAGGTCATCAAGGAGTTGATGCAACGTTCCGACGGCCCGGCGATCCGCGACACGATCATCTGGATCGCCGCCATCCTGGGTTCCGCTGCCGGCGGCGTTTATTTCTGGGGCACCTGGTGGTGCGTGCCGTTCTTCTTCGTCTATGGCGTGCTCTACGGCTCCTCCAGCGACTCGCGCTGGCACGAATGCGGCCATGGCACCGCCTTCCGGACGCGCTGGATGAATGATGTGGTCTACCAAATCGCCAGCTTCATGCTGATGCGCAATCCGGTGACCTGGCGCTGGAGCCATGCCCGCCACCACACCGACACCATCATCGTCGGACGCGATGCCGAGATCGCCGTGATGCGCCCGCCGGACCTTTTGCGTGCGGCGCTCGCTTTCACCGGCATCCTTGATTTTCGCTATTCGCTTCCGGCGCTGGTACGTCAAGCGTTCGGCAAGCTGACGCCCGACGAGAAAAGCTACGTTCCCGAGATGGAACAGCACAAGGCCGTCATCGCCGCGCGCTGGCATGTCGCCATCTACGTCGCCACGATTGCGCTCGCCCTCACTATGCGGTCATGGGTGCCGCTGGTGCTCATCGGCGTACCGCGCCTCTACGGCACCTGGCACATGGTGCTGACAGGGCTGCTGCAGCACATCGGTCTCGCCGACAATGTGGTCGATCATCGGCTCAACAGCCGGACCGTCTACATGAATCGGATCAGCCGGTTCATCTATTGGAATATGAACTACCACGTCGAGCATCACATGTTCCCGATGGTGCCCTATCACGCGCTGCCCAGGCTGCACGAACTGATCAAGCACGATTTGCCGGAGCCGAACCCGTCGATGTGGCATGCCTATCGCGAGGTCTGGCCGGTCCTGCTCAGGCAACTCAAATACGAGGACTATTTCCTCAAGCGCGAACTGCCTCCGACGGCACGGCCCTATCGCGGCGAGTTCCACGAAGTGAACATGTCGGCAGCAGCTGAATAGGCACCGCGCGCCGCCGCAATGCAGGAATTTCGGGAGAAACAGAGATGGCCGATTGGGTCGAAGCGTGCGCCGCGGACGACGTCGACGAAGAGGATGTCATCCGCTTCGACCATGGCGGCCGCACCTTCGCGATCTATCGTTCCCCTGATGACGAATTCTTTGCCACCGACGGGTTTTGCACGCATGAGAAGGCCCACCTGGCCGACGGGCTTGTCATGGACGACATCATCGAATGCCCCAAGCACAATGGCCGCTTCAATTACAAGACCGGCCAGGCCAAAGGGGCTCCCGTCTGTGTCAATCTGCAGACCTATCCGGTCAAGGTCGAAGCTGGCAAGGTGATGATCCAGATCTAAAGCATGATCCCGAAAAGTGGGACCCGGTTTTCGGAAATATCATGCAAATTGAATCCTGACTGGCCTGCCGTATACGCAACAAGGAACCAAAATCGATGAGCCGTAAAAGACCCACGATCGCCGACCTGCGCGCCATGAAGGGCAAGCGGCAGCTGACCATGCTGCGCGTGTTGACGATGGACGAGGCCGAGGCCGCCGAAAGAGCCGGGGTGGACATCGTCTCGGTACCGCCGGAGCTCGTGCTCAACCCGCAATACCGCGATGCCGCACCCAGCCTGTTCACCATGCCGGGCGACAATTTCTATGAGATCGGCACAGCCGACGATTTCGTGCGCTGGGCATTCCGGCTTTACAAGGCAAGCGCCGACGCGGTCTATTGCAGCGCCGGCTTCGCCACCGTCAAGCGCCTTGCCGACGACGCGATCCCGGTGATCGGCCATGTCGGCCTGATCCCATCGCGCGCCACCTGGACCGGCGGCTTCAAGGCCGTCGGCAAAACCGCCGACAGCGCCATGCAGATTTTCGAAGCGGTCAAACAGTACGAGGCCGCCGGCGCGATCGGTGCCGAGATCGAAGTCGTGCCGGTCGAGGTGGCCAAGGCAATTTCGGAACGGACCTCGCTGATCATGCTGTCGATGGGGGCGGGCACCGGCTGTGACGCGCAATATCTATTCGCCGACGATATCCTTGGGCAGAACCGCGGCCACATGCCCCGCCATTCCAAGGTCTACCGCAATTTTGCCGCCGAATATGACCGCCTGCAGGCGGAACGCGTTGCCGCCTTTTCCGAATATGTCGCCGACGTGAACAGCCTGGCCTATCCCGAAGACAAGCATGTGGTGCACATGGACCCGGACCAACTCGGTCTGTTCATGAAAAGGGTCGACAGCGCGGCTTGAGCAGGGCGGCGCAAACTAGCTAGGCCTGCCAGCTTCCACCAGCGAGTGCGGCGTAGAGCGCCTCGGCGTCGATGCCCTGGGGCCTGTCCTCCCTGAGCGGCAGGACGAGCGCGCGCACCGCGGCATGAATCGCGGCGGTCGCCGGCGCCAGCGTCAGCCCATCGCGCAGGTCGACGGCCTGTGCGGCCGCTATCAGCTCGAAGGCAATCAGCCGCTGCCACAGCTCGATCATGTCGGCGCATTTCGAGACGGCCAGTGGTGCCTGGGTCGCATGGTCCTCGACGCCTTCCGAGACGGCTAGGAAGTCGAGCATCACCGGGTTTGCCTTGTGGCGGATGGCGGCGAGAATCGCGCTCACTGTCTTTTGCAGCGGCACGAAGCCGGCCGAAGCGCCGCCGACCGGCGACAGATATTTGGGCAGGCCGTTGCGGCCTGAGCCGGTGAGCTGGATGAAGCGGGCGGCACAGGCAGCCGCACATTGAGCTATGGCAAGGCCAAGCGTCTCGAAGGCCAGCGACAGCGAAGGGGTGTGGAAATTGCCGGTCGACAGCACCATGTCTTCGTCGCCCAGCACCAGCGGGTTGTCGGCGGCGGCGTTGAGCTCGATCTCGACGGCTTGCCTGGCCTGATCGATTGCCTGCAGCAGCGCACCATGGATCGACGGCATGCAGCGGATCGACAGCGGGTCCTGCAAGGTCGTCGGTGACGGCGCCTTGTCGCGTGCCAGCAGATCGCGCAAGCCTTTTGCCGCCTGCTGCTGGCCGGTTGCTGGTCGCGCCGCCTGCAAGCGTGGGTCGAGGATCGTCTGGTTGGCGCCGATGCCTTCCATGGTCAGCGCGCCCGCCTGCTGTTGTTGCGCGAAGGCGGTCAGTGCGTCGGCCACCGCCAGCGCGCCGCTGCCGGCGGACACCGCCGAGGCGCTTATAAGCGACAGCCCGTCCTTGGGGGCGAGGCTGACAGGCGCAAGGCGCGCCAATGCCAGCGCCCTGGCCGCCGGCATGCGCCGGCCCTGAAAGTCGGCTTCGCCGTCGCCGGTCAGCATGCGACCGAGCGTTGCCATCAGCAGCAGGTCGCTGTCGCCGATCGAGCCCAGCGACGGCATCACCGGATGCACGCCGGCATTGAGCGCGTCGATGAGTGCGACGAAAACCTCTGACGAAATGCCCGACCCACCGGCCGAAAGCATCGCCGCACGGGCAAGCATCGTCGCGCGCACGATGTCTTGCGGCAGCGCGTCACCCACCGCGCCGCTGCGCCCTTCGAGCAACTGGCGCTGGAAGGCGCTGGCGTCGCCGCTGACCGACGTGCCGAGATTGGCGCCGAGACCGGTGTTGACCCCATAGATTGGCTGCCCAGAAGCGGCGGCGCGGTCGAGCACTTTTCGCGCCCTGTCCAGCCTCTCCATGACCGCGGGGGCTACTTCCACCCTGCGTCCGTCGCGGGCAACCGCCGCGACATCCTCGACGCGAATGCCGGCCCCGGTGAGGACGAGCGCACTCATGCGAAGCGCAGCCGCTGGCCGATGCCTTGGGCCTGCGCCTTGGCCAGCATCGCCTTGCCCAGCGCGATATCGGAGAGCGACAGGCCGCGATGCCAGAACAGGATCGTCTCGTCGTCGCTCTGGCGTCCTGGCTTTAGACCGGCGGCGATCTGGCCAAGTTCGGCGTGCAGCGTCTGTTCGCTCAGGCGTCCGGTCTCGACATGGGCGCGCAGCGAGCCGAATTTGCCGGCCTTGCACTGGCCCCAGTCGTCGACGACGATCTTTTGCATGATGTCGGTCAACGACAGCTCCACCGCGCTCATCGTCCCGTAGGGCATCACCAGCGCGCCGGGCCTGATCCATTCGGTCTTCAGCAGCGGCTGCGGTTCCGGCAGCCGCGAGGCCTCGACGACGATGTCGGCGCCCTCGACGCAAGCGCGCCAGTCGGCGACCGCCGTGACCTTCTTGCCGAGATCGGTGGACAGCTTGGCGGCAAAGCCGTCACGGCTTTCCGGCCGGCGCGAATGCACGCGGATCTCGTCAAAGTCGAAAAGGTGGTCGAGGAGGCGCACGTTCCAGTAGGCGGTGCCGCGCGCGCCGATATGGCCGAGGATCTTCGACGTCTTTTTCGCCAGATGTTTTGCGCCGATGGCAGTGACGGCACCGGTGCGCATGTCGGTGATCCCAGTGGCGTCGAGAATACCGCGCGGCGTGCCGGTGCGCGGATCGAAGAGATTGAGGATGCCGAATTCTGATGGCAGGCCGTGCAGGTAATTGTCGACATAGTCACCGACAATCTTGACGCCGGCCGCATCGAGCGGCGCGACGTAGCCGCGCAGGACATTGAAATGGCCGTTGAAGGACGGGTCCGGCTCGAGATGGACGCGCGGCTCGATCACCGTCTGGCCGTTGCCCTGCGCCATCAGGCCGGCCTCGACCGCTTCGATGATTTCGGCATCGGTCATATCAAGCGCTTCGATGTCGAGGGCGTTGAGATAATCGATGTAGATGGGCTTCATGCGCAGATTGGTCCTGATGAAGGGGGCGTTCCTAGTCAGAAGAGCCGAAACGAAATCGCGAAGCGTCAAAGTTCGATGGCGAGGTTCAGTCATCGCATAACAGGTTGCGATACGACACGAAAGTTTGTTGGTCCATGTCTGGACGGCGCCGCCCAAATGCTGTTCAAACCGGTGCGTCATCGATTTGCCGGACAATTGCCTGGTTCCCAGTGGCGCGGGAAAAACTTTCGTACAGTTCTGCGCATGACCGCCATTCCCGAAAACAAAGCCTTGGTCGAGACCGCGACGACGGCGCGGCAGGCGCGGCGCGTGGCGCTGATCGTCGCCGTCGCCTTCTTCATGCAGCTTCTGGATTCGACGATCATCTCGACATCGCTGCCGCAGATGGGAGAATCCTTCGGCGTGCCGGCGGTGGCGATGAGCATCGGCATCACCGTCTATATGCTGACCATGGCGGTGTTCGTGCCGCTGTCGGGCTGGCTCGCCGACCGTTTCGGCGCGCGCAACATCTTCCTCGTGGCGATCGCGCTGTTCACGCTGGCCTCGATCGCCTGCGGCATCTCGCAGAACCTGACTCAGTTCGTCGCCGCGCGTGCCGTGCAGGGCCTGGGTAGTGCGCTGATGACGCCAGTCGGCCGAATCCTGGTGCTGCGCAACGCCTCGAAGTCCGAGCTGCTCAACGCCACCGCGCTGATCACCTGGCCGGCGCTGTTCGCGCCGGTGATCGGGCCGGTGCTTGGCGGCTTTATCACCACGTATCTCTCCTGGCACTGGAATTTCTTCATCAACATTCCGCTCGGCGCAGCGGGACTAGCGCTGGTCGCCCGCTTCATTCCCGGCGACCGCGACTCCGAAACCAGGCCGCTCGACTGGCCGGGCTTCCTTCTGACCTCGGTCGGGCTCGCGTCAATGCTCTACGGCCTCGAGCGCATCGCCCATCCGGAAGACGGCGCCATGCCGACCGTAGCGCTGCTTGTCGCCGGCACCTTGGTCGGCTGGCTGGCCGTGCGGCATCTGGCGCGCGCAAAAAATCCGCTGCTCGACCTCACGGCATTCAAGGTACAGACTTTCGCCATCTCGACGCTGTCGGCCGGCACCATTTTCCGGGTCGCCATCAACGCCACGCCGTTTCTGCTGCCGCTGCTGTTCCAGGTCGGATTCGGCCTGAGACCCGTCGATGCCGGCATGCTGATCCTGGCCTATTTTCTGGGCAATCTCGGCATGAAGACGGTGACGACACCGACGCTGAAGCGCTTCGGTTTCCGTTCGGTGCTGGTCGTCAACGGGGTGATCGCATCGCTGTCGATCATGGCCTGTGCGGCGATATCGCCGCAGACCCCGCAAGCGCTGGTGGTGGCGCTGATGCTGATTGCCGGGCTGTCGCGTTCGATGCAGTTCACCGCGCTCAACACGCTGGCCTTCGCCGATGTGGCCTCACCGCAGCGGAGCTCGGCAGCGACGTTGTCCAGCATGCTGCAGCAAGTGGCGATGCTGTTCGGCGTAGCGGTCGCCGCGGCGCTGCTCAACTTGTCGCAGATCGCGAGAAGCGGGCCGGTGCTCGACCTCTTCGACTTCCGCCTCGCCTTCCTGGCGATCGGCGCTATCGGGCTCGCGGCCTCGTTCCGCTTTTTGGCGCTGCCGCCGACGGCGGGCGCCGAGGTTTCGGGCCACTTTCCGCGGAACTGAGGTCGGGCTTGACCTTCTCCCCTTGTGGGAGAAGGTGGATCGGCGCGTAGCGCCGAGACGGATGAGGGGTGCTGGAAGAAACGCGGCGCGCAAATATAAAACGATTTGAAGCGCTTACATCTTCTATGCTTCTATTCAACGATCCTTCCAGCACCCCTCATCCGACCTCGCTTCGCGAGGCCACCTTCTCCCACAAGGCTGTTTGGACTGGGGACATCGCGAACAGGTGTGCGAGGACATCGCGAACAGTTTGCCATCCTATCGAGCCAGGGCATT